>NZ_BAABBX010000001.1:0-241604 GCF_039538245.1 Gryllotalpicola kribbensis | reverse complement strand
TCCAGCACCCGTTCCCGGGCGTCCTTCGCGCACGTGCGCGTCACCGTCTCCAGCGCACCCCAGGCTTTCCGCGCCCCCAGCCGCCGGGCAAGCGAGTCCTCACCGAGCGTCTCGTCGGTGCGGTGGTCGAACTCGCGGGCGACGGCGATGCTCAGCGCATCGGCCTGCCGAACAAGAGCCTCCACCGCCTGCGCGAAACCGACCAGCTGGTCATCGCTCAGAAGGTCGGTGGCAGCCGGCATCATCGCCGTGACGCGCTCGAACGCCTCACGCAGACCCTGCCCCACAGCAGCCACGGCACGACCCCTTCCAGGTCACACTCCGAACGCCAGGCAGGCTCGGCCTGCGGCATCCGTACTCTCATCCTCGTGGCGCGGGGACGCCATCAGCGTAACACGAGTTCGACGAAAATGGGAAACGTGGCAATCCAAATGCGAACACTTATCCACAGAGTCGTGCTCCTGACCACGACCGGCGGCAGCAGCCGGAAGAATTGATGGTGATGAGCGACTCCGCACCAGGCGAACCACCACAGAACCCGCGGCCCGAAGGGCGGCTGGCGCCGCAGTGGCGTGAGTTGCTCGAAATGCGCCCCTACGACCGCGATCACTGGGCGGCCCTGCGCGTGGGCCTGGCGACAGCGATCCCCCTCGTGACGCTCTGGGCCACCGGTCGCTCCGACCTGGCACTGTTCGCCGTCTTCGCTGCGTTCACGAGCGTCTACGGCCGCAACTTCCCGCACGTGTCGCGGCTGCGGCTGCAGCTCATCGCCGGCGGTGCCCAGCTGTTGTCGATCGCGGTCGGCGGCGCGATCGCGCTGTCGCCGCACCGCACCCTTCTCGTCATTCCTATCGCGGCGCTGTGGGCGTGCGGGGCGTCGCTGCTCGCGGACCGGGTGCGCTGGACTCCGCCGGGGCCGATGTTCCAGGTGTTCACTCTCGCCGCCGTCGCCTTCGTGCCGCTGCGGCCCGAGGTCTACGGCCAGGGTCTGGCCGTGGCGGTGGCATCCATCGCACTCGCGCTGCTCATCGGCTACGTCGGCCGACTCATCTGGCGCGCGCACGAGGGCAGGCTGCGCAACCCCTACCTGAAGCCGATCGTGGTGCCGCCGCACGACGGCGATCACTTCGGCCACGCGACGCTCTTCCTCGTCGGCGCATTCGTCGCTGGCGCCATTCCGGCACTGATCGGCATCGGGCACCCCTACTGGGCCATGGTCTCCGGTGTGGCCGCGCTCTCGGCGCCGAGCGGGCGCCACCGTGTGCTGCGTGCGACGCAGCGCTTCGTCGGCACCCTCATCGGCCTCGGGCTCGGCGCTCTGCTGCTGCTCGCGCACCCGAGCGGGTTCGCCGCGATCATCCTTGTGGTTCTGCTCCAGGCCGGGGCCGAGTTCGTCGTGGTGCGGAACTACTCGCTCGCTCTCGCCCTGCTCACACCGCTCGTGCTCGTGCTGGGCGAGCTCGGCGGCCCTCAGCCGATCGGCCCGCTCATCTGGCAGCGCGGGGTCGAGACCTTCATCGGTGCGGCGGTCGCCGTGGTCATCGCCGCGGTGATCGCTCTGTTCGGCCCCCGCTTCGGCGAGCGGAAACGCGGGGGAAACGGCGGGGCGGATAGCATCCGATCATGACCACCACCCCCACTGCGCCCGCAGCCCCGGCGTCGACCCTGATCGAAGCCGGCGGCATCGAGGCGATCCCGGCCGACCGCCGGCACGGCTCGCCGTGGCAGCTGTTCGCGACCTGGAGCTCGCCCAACCTCGAGTTCGCGACCGTGTACGTCGGCCTGATCGCCGTGGCGTTCTTCGGCCTGAGTCTTCCTGCCGCCATCCTCGCGATCGTCATCGGCAATGCGCTGGGGTCGCTGACTCAAGGCATCCTCTCGACCTGGGGCCCCCGCGAGGGCCTCGCCCAGCTGGTGCTCAGCCGCACCGCGTTCGGCACGCGCGGCAACATCCTGCCCGCCGCCATCAACACGGTGATGGCCGGCCTCGGCTGGTTCGCGACGAACTCGGTCAGCGGCACCCTGGCGCTCAGCGCACTCACCGGCATGCCGGCCTGGCTCGCGCTCATCATCGTGGTGGTCGTGCAGGTGGGGCTCGCGTTCGTGGGCCACGACCTCGTGCAGCACTTCGAGCGCTACGCCGCCATCGTGCTCGGCATCATCTTCCTGATCGCGGTCATCGTGATCTTCAGCCACACCGGCGACGGCGCTGCACCGAAGGGCGCCGGCTGGGGCTTCGGGGGCTTCACGCTCACGGTGTCTGCGGCGTTCGGCTACGCCGCGGGCTGGAACCCGTACGCCTCTGACTACACGCGCTACCAGAAGAAGGACGTCAGCAAGCTGCAGCTCGGGCTGGCGGCCGGTCTCGGCGATTTCGTGAGCTGCACGGTGCTGATGATCGCCGGTGCGGCATCCGTCTACATCCTGTTCCCGGGCGACAACCCGACCGACAGCTTCGTGCACTCCCTGCCGACCTGGCTGCGCGACCTCACGCTGCTCGCGATCTGCGTCGGCGCGATCGCCGCCAACGCGCTCAACATCTACTCGGGCGCGATGTCGTTCCTGGCGGCCGGCATCAAGATCCGCTTCGGCCTGCGACGCGCCATCATCGCTCTCGGCTTCGGCATCATCGGTTTCTTCATCGCACTCGTCGCGGTGCTCGACCAGCACTTCGAAGAGTGGTACGAGAACTTCCTGCTCGTCATCGCCTACTGGATCGCCCCGTGGCTCGGCGTCATCCTGGTCGACCGCTTCCTGCGCCGAGGCACCTCGATCGCCGAGTTCGTGCCCGACAGCGCGAAGTACCGCAACTGGGCCGGCCCGATCGCGCTCGTCGTGGGCGGCGCGCTCTCGATCTGGCTGTTCTCGAACCAGTCGTTCTACGCCGGCCCGCTCGCGGAGCACGTCGGCGACATCACTCCGTTCGTCGGCTTCGTGCTGGCGGCCGTCATCTACTGGGTGCTGTTCCGCGCCTTCAAGGTGCGGCTGGGCGGCCCGCTCGAGAGCGAGCCCGAGCTGGTCGTGGGCGTCGACGCGGCAGACGAGCGCGGGTAACGGGCGCGATGGGCGAGACGCTGTATGAGACGGATGCCGCCAAGCTGGCGGTCGCGGTGGAGGAGGCGCGCGCGGGTCTGGCCGAGGGTGGCATTCCCATCGGCGCCGCCCTCTTCACCCGCGACGGGCGACTGCTCGGCCGCGGCCACAACCAGCGGGTGCAGCAGGACGACCCCTCGATCCACGGCGAGACGGATGCCTTCCGCAACGCGGGCCGGCAGCGGTCCTATCGCGACACCGTCATGGTCACGACGCTGTCGCCGTGCTGGTACTGCTCGGGGCTCGTGCGACAGTTCGGCATCGGTCGCGTGATCGTGGGCGACGACCAGTCGTTCCTCGGCGGCCAGGAATGGCTCGCAGAGAACGGCGTCGAGGTCACCGTCGTCAACGACGCTGAGCTCATCGCCCTCATGAGCGGCTGGATCGACGAGCACCCGCACCTGTGGAACGAGGACATCGGCGAAGACTGACGCCGGCGCGGATCGATGCTCGAGCTCAGAACCGTAGTGCTCTCGCTCGTCGGCGTGCTGGCCCTCGTCGCCCTGGCGACGGGCCTGCTCGCGTGGACCGGCGCGCCGAAGCCGTTCGCCCCCGCGCTCGCCGTGCTGCGCGGAACACTGCAGCTCGCGGCGATCAGCCTCGTCCTCTCGGGCATCATCCACAGCGCTCTGTGGATCGGCGCCGCGCTCGTCGTCATGTTCGCCGTGGCATCCTGGACGGCGGCGCGGCGCCTCGGCGCGTTGCGCGAACGCCTCACCCCCGTGGCCGTCGCGATGGGCGCGGGCATCCTGATCACCCTGGCGATCGTGTTCCTCACGGGGGCGATCGAATTCTCGCCGCGCTACGTGCTCGCGATCGGCGGCATCGTGATCGGCAACGCGATGACGATCGCGACCCTCAGCGGCCGCCGCTTCGTCGAGCTCGTCGATGACCGGTGGGAGGACGTCGAGGGCTGGCTCGCGCTGGGCGCCACGCCGCGGGTGGCCACGCGCGATCTCGTGCGCCGGGCGATCCACGCGGCGATGGTGCCCACGACCGACCAGACGCGCACGACGGGGCTGGTCACGCTGCCCGGCGCGTTCGTCGGGGCGGTGTTCGGGGGCGTCTCGCCGCTCGAGGCCGGCCGCTTCCAGATCGTCGTGCTCGCAGCCATCATCGGCTGCGGCGCGATCGTCGCGGTCGTCGTGACGGGGTGGCTGGCGCCGGTGCGGGTGCGCCCGCGCCAGCCGACCCCGTGAGTCGGCGGCTCCGCCGCGCTGCGAGCGGCGGAACCGGGGAAGGGAAGGACTCAGTAGCCCCCGCTCGACGAGCCCCCGGCGGCCGTCGTGATCTTCGAGCCGTCGGGCGCGACGGCCCACCAGGCGTTCCCGATGAGCTGCCCGTTCACGTCGCCCGCCTTGCTGTCGCCGGCGTAGGTGTAGATCGGCAGGCCGTCGATCGTGACCTGCTTGGTGCCGTTCGACCCGGCGATCGTGCCGACGGTTCCCGTCACGCCGGTCACCGTCGGGGTTCCGGATGCCGTCACCGCGGGCCATTGCGAGGCGCAGGCCCCCGTGCAGGTCGAGGACGTCTCGCCCTTCGTGTCCTGCCCGTAGTAGTAGACCGTCATGCCCGTGCCGTCGACGACGATCTTGCCGAGCGACGTGGTGGCCGTCGACAGCTTGTCGCCCGCTGTCGAGGACGAACCGGCGCCGCCCGCCGACGACGAGGACGCGGTGGCGGACCCGCCGCCCGTGCTGCCCGAGCCGCCGCTGCCGCCTGTGCTGCCCGAGCCGCCAGAGCAGCCGGCCAGGGCGAGGGCCGTCAACGCGGCGCCGGCGAGAGCGAGTGCAAATGTTTTCTTTCTCATACGTGTCACACGTAAGCGGAAGCCCGCGGGTTCACCGCCGGGTGCATTCACTTCACGGGGGCGCTGAGCAGCACGGCATCCGTTGCGG
This sequence comes from Gryllotalpicola kribbensis, assembly GCF_039538245.1. Classification (NCBI taxonomy): domain Bacteria; kingdom Bacillati; phylum Actinomycetota; class Actinomycetes; order Micrococcales; family Microbacteriaceae; genus Gryllotalpicola; species Gryllotalpicola kribbensis. Next base: position 236,613 of record NZ_BAABBX010000001.1, on the reverse strand, counting down.
TGTCGCGCACCTCGACGCTGCGCAGCTGCGACTTCTGCAGATCGACCGCACCCGACGCGCGGATCTCGGCCCCGGGCCACGCCGACCACGACGAGACGCGAGTCGCCGCGCCCGACGTGTCGGTGACGTAGAGCGCATAGCTGCGCGTGGTGGCGTAGGCGCCCGGGGGAGCGTCGTAGCGGCACGTCATCGCGAGCTCGGTGCCCCACTTCCGCGCCGTCAGCGACACCGTCGCCGAGAGCGGGCTCGGGGTCGTCTGGGCGAGCGCCACCTGCGTGCCGGCGCTCGGCGGCGTGACGAGCGACGTCGGCAGCACGACGGCGGCCGCGATCGCGGCGGCGACGAGCACGGATGCCCCGGCCAGCGCCCAGCGGCGACCGACGCGCCGACGCCGCACGCGGTGCGCGAGGGCGGGGAGGAGGGTCGACGGCGGTTCCGGTCTCCATTCGGCTGCGCCGAGTCGACCCGCGGGGGGTGCGGCTGCGCCGAGTCGACCCGCGTCCACCGAGGGCGCCGGCACGCGCGAGAGCAGCGCCGGCAGCCCCGCGAGCTCGCCGACGGAGGCGCGGCACTCCGGGCACTCCTCGAGGTGGGCTTCGAATCGCCGCCGATCCTCGGGCGAGAGCGCCCCGAGCACATAGGCCGCGTCCCACTCGTGCAGCGGCTGCGACTCGTCGGTGCTCATCGCGTGACTCCCTTCTCCTGCAGGGCCAGGCGCAGCGCGCGCAGCCCGTAGTGCATGCGGCTCTTCACGGTGCCCTCGGGGATCCCGAGCGACTCCGCGATCTCGGCGACCGAGCGGCTGCCGTAGTAGGCGAGCGCGATCACCTGCCGGTGGTCCTCGCTCAGCGCGGCGAGCGCGTCGCCGATCAGCCAGGCGTCGAGCATGCGCTCGGTCTCGTCGGCCGCGATCGGCTCGCGGGCCGTGTCGGTCATCGTCTCGGGTGCCGTCGGCGTCTCGTGCCGGCGCCGCGCGCTGCGGGCGTCGTCGATCACCAGATTGCGGGCGACGGTGAACAGCCAGGCCCGGGCGGATGCCTCACGCTGATCGAGCACGGCGGGCTTGCGCCAGGCGCGCAGCAGCGTCTCCTGCACGATGTCCTCGGCCTGGGCGGCGTCCCCGGTGAGCGACATGACGTAGCGCCAGAGCGGGCGGGCATGCTCATCGTGCAGCGCGCGCAGCAGCGCGTCGTCGTCGTTCACTCGGCTCACGGGCGTGGGTCACCTCCTCATAGGACACGTGAACGGGCGGGCATCCGGTTCACTCGAATCCAGAATTCGTTCTCAGAATGAACCTCAACTGCCCCGTTATCGTGCGGTCATCGTGAACCTCGACACTTTCGCCGGCCTGCCGCTGCACATCCTGCTCGTCCACGTCATGGTCGTGGGCGGCCCGCTGACCGCACTCGCCGTTCTGCTGCACGCGTTCTGGCCGGCGGCCAGGCGCCGACTCGGCATCGTCACCCCGATCGCCGGCCTGCTCGTTCTCGTGCTCACGCCCATCACGGTCGAGGCGGGGGAGTACCTGCAGTCGGTCGTCGGCACCACGCCGGCGCTCGCGCTGCACGTCGAGCGCGGCGAGGGGCTGCTGCCGTGGTCCATCGCGCTGTTCGTCGTCGGCCTCGCGGAGTGGGGCTGGTGGCGGTTCCTGCTCGCCCCGCAGGCGGGCGTGCGCCTCACCTCGAGCCTGCGCTGGGGCGGCACGGTGGTCCTGTGGCTCGCGGCGGCGATCGTGGGCATCGGGTTCATCGTCGAGATCGTCCTCATCGGCGACTCGGGGGCGCGCGCCGTGTGGGGCGGCCTGCACCTGTAGCCCGCGCCGTGCCCCGACCGTTCCGTGAGGGCGGTGTTTCCGGTGAGTAAACAGTTGTGAGCGTCCCTCACTAGGGGGTGCGTGCTGACCTATCCTCAGGTCATGCCCGTCGACCTCCTCAAGCTGGTGCAGACCGCGCGCGACGCGGCGTTCAGCCTGCTGGCGGCCCCGGGCTTCGCGCGCTTCGGCACGGGCAGCCGCATTCTGCTGCCGTTCCGGTGGGGCAATCGCGACAAGGTGGCCGTCGGCGAGCACTGCCTGATCGCGGCCGGCTCGTGGCTGCTGGTGCCCGATCGCACGGCGCCGGGGCCGGTCATCGTGATCGGCGACCGGGTGCGCATGCACCAGACCTCTATCACGGGCGTGATGAGCGTCGTCATCGAAGACGGCGTCGAGCTCGCGCGCGGGGTCTACATCTCCGATCACATGCACGGCTTCGCCGACCCTGAGGCCTACATTCGCGATCAACCGCTCGAGCGCGTCGCGCCCGTGCGGGTGTGCCAGGGTGCCTGGCTGGGGCAGAACGTCGTCGTGCTGCCCGGCGTGACCATCGGCGCCGGTGCCGTGGTCGGCGCGAACAGCGTCGTGCGCGAAGACGTGCCCGCCCGCAGCGTTGCGGTCGGCGCGCCCGCGCGCGTCATCCGCCAGCTCGCGGGCTAGGGCGGGTGCGATGCCGGTCGACGTGGTGTTCACCTTCTCGTACGAGACCTACGCCGACGCGCGGGCGCGCGAGATGATGCGGCCGCCCGATCGCATTCTCGAGACGCTCATGGCCGAGCAGGATGCCGGCGTCATCGGCCGTCTGCTCGTCGCCAACCCCTTCCGCTCGATCGCGAGCATCGCCGCGCACCGCGTGCTGCGCAACCAGCCCGCGTTCCCGGCGAGCACTGACCGGCAGCTGTACGAGCCTGTGCGGCTCGCGCGCTCCGACGCCACGGACCCGGCCGTGGTCGAGCGCCAGTACGCCGCCTACGACAGGGCGCTGCGGAAGGCATCCGCCCGCTTCGGCATCGAGCGCCCCGCCGTGATCACGACGAACCCGGTGATCGCCGGCTTCGCCCCGCTCGAGTGGGCCGGGTCGGTGACCTACTTCGGCCGCGACGACTGGCTGACGACGCCCGCGAAGCGGCGCTGGTGGCCGGTCTACGCCGAGGCCTACGCGCGCATCGCCCGGCGCGGCATCGCCGTGACCGCCGTCAGCAGGCAGATCGTCGACCGCATCGCGCAGGCCGCCCCCGGGGGTCTGCGCGGCCCGGCCGCGGTCGTGCCGAACGGCGTCGACCCGCGCGAGTGGCTCGGGCCCGCCGCGCCGCCGCCCGCATGGTTCGCCGCGCTTCCCGGGCCGCGGGCCGTGCACGTCGGCACGCTCGACACCCGCATCGATGTGGAGGGCATCGCCGCGCTCGCCACCGCGCGCCGCGAGCTGTCGATCGTGCTGCTCGGCTCGGTGCCCGACGAGCGCGACGTGGCGCCGCTGCGCGCACTGCCCAACGTCACGATCGCGCCCCACGTGGGCCGCTCCGAGCTGGTCGCCGTGCTGCGCGCTACCGAGATCGCGCTGCTCGCGCACCGGCGCACGCCGCTCACCGAGGCGATGAGCCCGCTCAAGCTCTACGAGTACCTCGCCGCCGGCGCGCCCGTGCTCGCGGTCGATCTTCCGCCCGTGCGCGGCGTGGGCCCGCGCGTGCTGCTGACCGAGAACGTCGCCGACTTCGCGCGGGCGACGGATGCCGCGCTCGCGCTCGGGCGTGCAGATGAGGAGACCCGGCGCAGGTTCGTCGACGACAACTCCTGGCGGGCGCGTCACCGCGCCCTGATCGACCTCGCGCTGCCTCTTTCCGCCGACATTTCACCTCTATGACAAGTGAGCGACGCTCACGTAAAAAGGTGAAGATCGCTCTGTTTGACGGCATGCCGTGAACCTAGTCTGGGGGACACCAACCCTGGCAGAACCCGATGCGTGGAGGACGTCATGTCCGAATCCGCAATACCTGTCCACACCGTCGTGGCCCCGCAGCCATTGCGTCTCGCCTGGCAGCGTCGCGTCCAGTACGCACTGATCGTGACGGATGCCGCGGCGATCGCGATCGCGATCACGGTCGCTCAGTTCGGCCGCTTCGGCACAGAGAGCCTGCACAGCAGCGCACCCCACTCGACGCAGTACCGCGCGCTCGCGCTGATCGTCGCCGTGGCCTGGCTGCTCGCGCTGTGGGCCACCAGAACCCGCGACCGCCGCATCCTCGGGGTGGGTCTCATCGAGTACGGCCGGGTCGCGAACGCGACCTTCATCACCTTCGGGCTGCTCGCGATCCTCGCCTATCTCGCGCAGCTGACCATCGCCCGCGGCTACCTCGCCATCGCGCTGCCGCTCGGGCTCCTTCTGCTGCTCTCGGGCCGGTGGTACTGGCGCAGCCGCGTGCAGGCGATGCGCCGCGGCGGCCGCTGCCTCACCGGCGCGGTCGTCGTCGGCGGGGCGGCCGAGGTCGAGCGGGCGGTCGGCGAGCTCGGCGGCCAGCTGCGCGCCGGCTACAAGGCGATCGCCGTGGTGCTCACCGACGACGGCGAGCTGAGCGGCGCGGCATCCGCCCTGCCCCGCGTCGAGCTCGATGACCTCGTCGACACGGTGCGCCGCACGCGCACGCGCGCCGTCATGGTGGCGGGCGGCCTGCCGGGCGGCAACGAGCAGCTGCGCGAGCTGGGCTGGGCGTTCGAGGACTCGGGGGTCGAGCTGATCCTGGTCTCGCGGCTCATCGAGGTCGCCGGGCCGCGCATGCACTGGCGGCCCGTCGAGGGGCTGCCCATGGTGCACGTCGACCTGCCGCGGTTCTCGGGCTTCAACTACTCGATCAAGCGGGCCTTCGACGTCGTCGCGGGCGGTCTCGCGCTGCTCGTCGCGAGCCCCGTGATGCTCGTCGTGGCGCTCGCCGTGAAGGCCGACGGCGGCCCCGTGCTGTTCCGCCAGCGCCGGGTGGGCATGCGGGGCGGCCACTTCGCGATGCTCAAGTTCCGCTCGATGGTCGTCGATGCCGAAGCCAGGCGCGACGAGCTGATGCACCTCAACGAAGGCGCGGGGCTGCTGTTCAAGCTCAGGGACGACCCGCGGGTCACGCGCGTCGGCCGGGTCATCCGCCGCCTCTCGCTCGACGAGCTGCCCCAGCTGTTCAACGTGCTGCGCGGCGACATGAGCCTCGTCGGCCCGCGACCGCCCCTGCCGGCGGAAGTCGACCGCTACGAGGGGCGGGTGAACCGGCGCCTGCTGATCAAGCCCGGCATCACGGGGCTCTGGCAGGTGTCGGGGCGCAGCGGGCTGAGCTGGGAAGAGAGCGTGAAGCTCGACCTCTGGTACGTCGAGAACTGGTCTTTGACGAACGACCTGATGATCCTGCTGCGCACCGCGCGCACGGTGGTCGCACACGAGGGGGCGTACTGATGGGAAGGGCTACCGATGACTAAAGAGAGGGTGCTGCTCGTCTGCTCGGGCGGCGGCCACTTGAAGCAGCTGTTCGCCCTGGCCGAGCGCATCGGCATCGCGGCCGAGGACCAGCTGTGGCTCACCTTCCGCAACGGGCTCAGCGAGTCGCTGCTCGCCGAGCGCGAGGTGATCTTCACACCGTTCGCCGCGCCGCGGGACGCGACCAACATCCTGCGGCTGCGCGCCTTCGCCGAGCTGCTGCTCGCGACGAACCGCTTCTCGATGGCGGTGTCGACAGGGTCGAGCCCGGCGGTCGCCGTGCTGCCCGTCGCGGTCAAGCACGGCATCCGCGCCCACTACATCGAGTCGGCGGCGCGCGCGGACGGGCCCTCGCTGTCGGGGCGGCTGATCGCGCGCAACGGGCACATCCCGACCTATACGCAGTACCCCGTGTGGGAGAACGAGCGGTGGCGGTATCGCGGGTCGATCTTCGACTCGTTCCGGCCCGCGGATGCCTCGGGCCGCCGCCGCGTCGCGCGGGTCGTCGTCTCGGTCGGCACGCAAGAGGGCTACCCGTTCCATCGCCTGTACCGCGCGCTCGCGCCCCTGCTCGACGGCTGCGATGTGCTCTGGCAGACCGGCACCGAGGACGTGTCGGAGTACGGCATTCCCGGCCGGCCGATGGTGCCGCACGCAGAGCTCGCCCAGGCGATCGGCGAGGCCGACGTCGTCATCGCGCACGCCGGCACGGGCACCGCCATCACGGCGCTCGAGAACGGCAAGGTGCCCGTGCTCGTGCCGCGGCTCGCGAAGTACCACGAGCACGTCGACGACCACCAGGTGCAGATCGCCCGCGAGCTCGAGAGCCGCGGACTCGCGCTCATGCGGCACGCCGAGGACCTCACGATGGACGACCTCGTGCACGCCGCGTCGCTCGGCGCGGCCGCGGCGGCGCCCCCGCCGTTCGAGCTCGTCGCGTAGCTCAGGGGGCGGCGGCGCCCGCCACGTTCGCCGGCAGCGGGTGGCCGTCGAGGTCGGCGGCCGCGGCGCGGCTCGCCCCCTGCGGCGCGATCGTCACGCTCGAGGCATCCGCCGGCCGCAGGTCGCCCGTCGCCTGATCGCGGAACGCGACCGTGCCCGCGCGGTTGCCCGCCTGCGAGACGATGGCGGGCGTGCCGCACATCTTCGTGTTCCAGAACTCGATGATCGAGTTGGTCATGGGCGCGTCGCAGGTCGAGATGTAGCCGACGATGTTCCGGTCGAAGACGAGCCCGGGGGTCTGCACGAGGCGTACCGAGCCGTTGGCGAAGGTGTTGTTGCGCACCACGAGATCGGTCGCGCTCTTCTCTTGCAGGGCCGCCGACGACCCACCGCCGCAGTGGGGCGTGATGACGATGCAGCCCTGGATGAAGTTCGACTCGACCGTGAGGTGATGGATGCCCTTGCCGGCCCCGACCGAGATGATGAGGCCCGTGTTGTAGCAGTTCTTGAGCCGGTTGCCCCTGATCGTGACGTTCGACGAGTCGAAGACCTGGACGCAGTCGGCGTGGATGTTGTCGTTCTTGTCCTGGTTGTAGTCGTGCACCGAGTTGCCCTCGATGAGCACGTTGTTCGACAGCCCCACCTGGATGCCGTCGATGGACGAGCCGCCCGTGAACTCCGAGTCCTTCACGGTGATGTCGAAGGAGCGCACGAAGAGGCCGCCGCCGTCGAGCCTCACCGCGTCGAGCACGGTGCCCGTCGCGCCGGCGTTGAGGTACCACTGCACCTTGACCGTGACGCCCGTCCAGGTCAGGTGCGGCGCCTCGCTCGTGATCGCGCCGAAGACGGGCGCCGCTCCGGGCTCCGGCTCGATCGTCGCGTTGCGCTTCGCGTCGTCGAGGTGCGGGGCGCTGCCCGCGGGCAGGCGGGTCGTGGGGTAGGTGCCGCCCGCGAGGCGGATGGTCGAGCCGGGCGTCGCACGGGCGACCGCGGTCGGGACGTCGCACGGGCGGGCCGCGGTGCAGGCGGTGCCCGAGCCGTGCGGCGCCGCGTGGCTCACGGCGCCCCCTGCGGGCTGCTCGGCGGTGTGGCCGCCCTTGTCGGCGAGCCCCGACAGCCCAGGCAGACCCGCGGTGCACCCGCTGAGGGCGAGCACGGCCGCGAGCGCCGCCGCGAGGGCCGCGGCCGCGACGAGGCGCGGCGGCCGGGTCATCCGTCGGCCTTCGCGAGTGCCGCCCACGCGAGCCGCGCGATCTGCGCCTGCCCTGCGGCGGAGGGGTGGAAGAAGTCGACGTGCGAGATCTCGTCTGAGGTGAAGCCGTGGCTGTGCACGGCGCCGCCGTCCCAGATGCAGTTCCGATGCTGGGCGCACACCCGCTGGATCGCGCTGTCGTACTGGTCGACGAGCTCGCCGACGGCGGCCCGCCGCTCGACATCGGCCGGGGCGGTGGAGGCGGCGTTGCCGAGCAGCGAACGGCAGTTGGGGGCCTTGCTCCAGGCGGCGGCGACGGGCGCGACGCCGTGGCCGAGCTGCCAGAGGCGGTTCAGGTCGGGCACAGAGAGCGCCAGGATGTGCGCCGTCGGCAGCGCCGCCCCGAGCTCGTCGATGAGCCGGGCATAGTCGGCCTGGAACTGCGTCGCCGGCGTCATCTCGTCGACGCTCGGCCGGCAGGCGTCGTTCGCGCCGATGAGCACGACGACGAGCTGGGGCTTCGCGGCGATGACGCGCGGCGCCGTCGTGAGCATGGTGGCGACCGTGCCGCCGTTCACGGCGCCGTTCGCGATCTTCGGCGCGCGGCCGACGACCTTCCCGATGCGCGCGGCGAGCGAGTCGACCTCGCTGTCGGTGCCCATCGCCCACGATGCCTGCTCGCACACCCCGCTGTGGCCGCAGGCGTTCACGCCGAGGCTCATCGAGTCGCCGAGTACGCCCAGGGTGGTGACCCCGTCGACGATGCCGGCGGCCACCGTCGGCTGCGGGTCGGCAGTGGCGTTCGTGCCCGAGCAGCCGGTCGCGCCGAGTGCGAGCAGCGACGCTGCGGTGAGCGCGGCGGCGACCCTGATGGCACTGCGCGCAACGGCCCAGGCCGAGCTCACACGCGGCTCGATTCGTCGCGGCTCCAGAGCACGGGAAGGCCGGCCTGCACGCGGCGGCGGGCGCGCAGCCGCGGCACGGCCTTGCCGTAGCCGTAGACGACCAGGGCTGGCCACAGCCTCGGGTGGCGGGCGATGCGGCGCAGCAGGGAGTGCGCCGAGTGCGCCGTCGATGCGCCCGGTCGCACGAGGCCCGTGCGCTCGAGCTCCGCGTTCCCCGCGGCGATGCGCGTCGCCCGGGCGATCTCGGCGTCGAGCGTCGCGGGCGCCGAGATCGAGAAGGTGTGATCGGGCACGGTGCGCCGCTCGGCGGGGTCGAAGAGCTGCTGGACGTAGCGGTCGTCGGCGATGATCGACGGGAATGCCCCGAAGCGGGCGCGCCCGGCGCGCGACAGCACGTACACCCCCGAGCCGATGTGGCTCTCGCGGCGGTAGTCGCTGTGGGCCCAGATGCGATAGTGCAGCCGCACGGCGAGGCTCGCGCGCGACAGGTCGATCGCCAGCGACGGCGCGGCGGCGAGCACCCCGCTGTCCTGCTCCATCAGCTCGGCGACGGCGAGCAGGGCGTGCGCCTCGACGCGCACGTCCGCGTCGACGTAGGCGCGCGGGAAGGCGCTCGCCGCGGCGTCGCCCGCGTTGAGCGCGGCCGGCTTGGACGCGGTCGGGATCTCGACGACGCGGACGCGGGGGGCGACGGATGCCGCGACCGCGGCCGTGGCATCCGCGCAGCCGTTCGCGACGACGACGAGCTCGAGCCGCTCGTCGGGGTCGCCGTCGATGAGGCGCGCGAGCAGGCGGCCGATGACGGCCTCTTCGTCGTGGGCCGGGATGATGACGCTCATCCGGTGATTCGCGATCATGCGGTCGCCTCCTCGAGGTCGCGGTCGGAAACAGGGGTGAGCTCGAGGGCCGTGCCGCGCGTGCGGCCCGCCGGCAGCCCGCTGAGCCGCGGCGACTCGCTGAGCAGCCAGGCGCCGATCGCCCACACCCAGCACAGGATGAAGAAGGTCTGCAGGAACCCGAACGCGTCGTAGAAGAACAGGGCGGCGATGTACCCCGCGCAGGAGACCGCACAGGTGAACGCGAGGTGCGCGTAGCGGGGCGGCGTGTCGGGGCGCAGCGAGAAGGCGATCAGCCTGAGCGGCGGCACGAGCATGAAGATCGCGAGCCCGAGCACGCCGACCGCGCCGGCCTCGAGCAGCGTGCCGAGCACCTGATCGTCGAGGATGAACGCGTTGGCGTTCGCGCCCACGAGCACGCGCGAGCCGAAGCCGGTTCCGAAGAACGGGTTCTGCGCGACCTTCGCCATCGCGGGGCCGAGGTCGGCGAGGCGCCCGGCCCCGCCCCAGCCCGCCGAGGTGTACTGCGAGGCGAGCAGCTGGGCCGGGTCGAGGAACGAGCCGATCATCGTGCCGATGAGCTTCGGCAGGGCGACCGCGCCGATGAGCAGCGCGGGGATCGCCGCGCCGAGGAGGATCGCGGCGACCCGCGGGCGCAGCGCCAGCGTGAGCAGGATCATCACGGCGATGACGATGACGGCGGTGCGGCTGACGGCGGTCGTCATACCGAGCAGGGTCACCGCGATCAGGCATCCGTACACGATCGTGCGGCTGATGCGATTGACCGGCTTCGCCCCGTACTTGCTCAGCCAGACGGCGAACGGCAGCGCCATGCAGAGCATGACCGAGAGGGCGATGGGGTGCTGCGCCGAGGCATACGAGCGGTCGCCGCCGGCCCGGAACGACTGGGTCTGATCGCTGATCAGCTTGAGCGGCAGCACCTTGCCGAGGTCGAGGAACACGTTGACGTTCGTGACCTTCTCGACCACGGCGAAGAGCGCGACGACCGCGGCCGACCAGACGAAGAACTGGATCAGCAGCAGCACGCGGCGCTCGTCGCGCAGCAGCTGCCGAACCACGAAGAACACGCTGATCAGCAGCCCGAAGTTGATGAACTGGCCGAGGACCGCCCCGCCCAGCCCGTTCTGCGAGATGTAGGCGACGTTCGTCGCCACCGACAGCATCATCGCGAAGAAGAACGCCCCGATCGAGAAGCCGAAGCGCACCGGCTTCCACGTGAAGTGCGGGTCGATCAGCAGGGCCACCACCATCGCGAGCACGAGCAGCACGATCACCACCCGATACGGCTCGAGCTGGAACGGCAGCGGGATCGGGATCGCGTAGCGCCGGACGGGGACGAACATCACGACGCTCGCGAGGATGATGAGGGCGGATGTCCACGCGAACAGCACCCGGCGGGCGAGGTAGATCACCGAGACGCCGATCAGGATGCCGCCGCCGATGAGCGGCGGCACCCAGAGCGCCGAAGCGAGCGCGACCGCCGCGAGCAGTGCCGACGCGACGATCGCCCGCGTTCTCATGACTGCCGCCGCGGACCGCTGCTAGGCCTCGACGGCCGGCCGGGGCGGCGTGAAGGCGTCCGGGCCTCCTGGCGCGCCCGGCCCGGCCGGCCCGGCCGCCGCGCCCGACGCGAGCGCCGGCGCACTCTGCTCGGCGCGGGGGCCGCCGAGCTCGGGCACCATGCCGCGCGACGCGCGGGCACGGCGGGCACGGGCGCGCTCGCGGGAGAGCGCGACGTTGTAGAGCACGAACGCGAGGGCGATGAAGACGAGCATCACGCCGGCCCCGGTGATGACGATCGGGATCGCGGGATTCGAGCCCTCGGCCGCCTCGGCCGCGCCGTCGGTGATGGTCGTGAGCTGGATGCGGTCGGCCGCCGCGACCTTCGCCGCGTTCTGCTGCCGCAGCACGTAGGTCTGGAACTGCTCGGCCGCCGTGCGCGAGATCTTCTCGGCCCGGCTCGCGCTGTCGCTCTCGCCGACGACGTTGATCATCGGCAGGGTGTACTTGCCCGGGAACTGCTCGCTGCCGGCCGGCTGGGTCGTGCGGCTGACCGCCGTGAGGCCGTCGTCGGGGCCGAAGGCGCCGAGGCTGGCCTCGACCTGCTGGCGGATCGTGTCGCCCGAGATCAGATAGGCGTAGACGACGGCCGTCTGGGCGAGGTTGGTCTGCTGCACCGACTGGCCGGGTGCCTGGGTGGGCCCGACCTGCTGGTCGGTGTAGATCGACTGGTCGGACGAGCCGAGCATGATCGTCGTGGCCGCCGTGTACTGCTGGGTCGTGCGCGAGACGAGCTTGCCGTCGACGAGGGTGAAGCCGGCGACCAGTGCGGCCATCGCGGCGACGACGAGGCCCACGAGAAGCAGCCACTTGTAGCGCCAGAGAACCCTGAGGTAGTGAGGAACGTCCATGTGCGTCGCCTTCTCTCGGGATGGGATCGATGGGGTCGGTGCGGCTCCGCACCCGGATGGGACTTTTTCAGCGTGCACCCGGCACCTTGACAGTGATGTTTCCTCACATTGCCGTCATGTAAAAGGTTCACGACGGATCCTCACATCCTCTACCGGCCGTCGCGGGACTGCCGCACGGTTAGTCCCATGACCCGCCCGCTGACGGTTTTCTATGCGTTTCCCCACGCGCTGGGCGCGGCGGGAATCGGCTGGACGGCCTGGAATCAGGTGGTCGAGCTGGCCGCGGCGGGGCATCGCGTGCACGTCGTCGCGGCGTCGCTCGATCGGCCGGCGCCGGGCGCGGCGAGCGTGCTCACCACCTTTCAGAAGGGGCGGGTGCGGATGCCTCATCGGGCGATCGGGCGTGAGAACGCTTTCGCCCTGAACGACCTCATGACGGCCCGGGCGCTGCGGCGCCTCGCCGCCCGCGAGCCCGTCGACGTGGTGCACGGCTGGCCGCTGGCCGGGGTGCGCACCTTCGCGGCGGCGCGCAGGCTCGGCATCCCCGCGGTGCGCGAGGTGCCCAACACGCACACCGCCCACGCCTACCGCGTGGTGGCCGACGAATACCGCGCGCTCGGGCTCGAGCAGCCGCGCGGGGCGTCGCACAGCTTCTCGGCGGCCCGGCTCGCACACGAGCAGCGGGAGTACGACACGGCGACCGCGCTGCTCACCCCGTCGGACGCCGTCCGCGAGACCTTCCTCACGCGGGGCTTCGCGCCGGAGCGGCTGCTGCGGCACCGCTACGGAGCCCGGCTCGGGGGAGTCGCGCGGGACGCCGGCGAAGCGCGCCCTGCCGCGCATCCTGGACTGCGCGCCGTGTTCCTCGGCCGCTGCGACCCGCGCAAGGGTCTGCACTACGCGCTGCGCGCGTGGCTCGACTCGGCCGCCTCCCGCACGGGCACCCTCACGATCCACGGCGACTTCCTGCCCGCCTATCGGGCCGCTCTCGCCCCGCTGCTCGAGCACCCGAGCGTCGTGGTCGCCGGCTTCACCGCCGACGCCGGCGCCGCCCTCGCGAGCGCCGAGGTGCTGCTGCTGCCGAGCGTCGAGGAGGGCAGCGCGCTCGTGACCTATGAGGCGCAGCTCGCCGGCTGCGTTCCGCTCGTCTCGACCGCAGCCGGCGCCGATCTCGTCGAGGGCGAGACCGGCCTCACCCACGCCGTCGGCGACGTCACCGCGCTCACCGCGCAGCTCGACCGGCTGGCAGCCGATCGCGGCGAGCTGCGACGGATGTCGCGCCGCGCGGCGGCCCGCGCCCCCGAGCTCGGCTGGGCGGCAGCCGCCGAGCGCCTCGCGGGCGCCTATTGCGAGGCGATGGCACTGCGCTCACGAGCGGCAGGCGGGCCCGGCACCGCGCCGACAGAGCCGGCGGAAGGGGCGCTGCGTGTACGGGCCGGGTGACCTCGCGGTCATCGTGTGCAGCAGGGACAGAGCGGCCATGCTGCGCGAGGCCCTGCGCTCGATCGCCCAGGCGACGCCCGCCGGCGTCGAGGTGCTCGTCGTCGACTCGGGCTCGCGCACCGACGAGACGCGGGGCGCCGCCCGCGAGGCATCCGTCGGCTACGTCCGCTCCGACGTGCCGGGGCTGTCCATCGCGCGCAACGTCGGTCTCGCCTCGACCGAGCGGCCGCTCGTGCTCTTCACCGACGACGACTGCGTCGCCGTGCCCGGCTGGGTCGACGGGGTGCTCGCGCACTTCGCCGACGAGCAGGTCGGCGCGGTGACGGGGCGGATGCTGGACCACACCCTCGTGGCCGGGGCGGCCCCGGGGCGGGTGGAGCGCCTGACCGGGGTGCTGCGCGGCATCGACGCCGGGCACGGGGCGTTCATGGCGTTCCGCCGCGAGCTGATGCTGGGCCTTGGCGGCTTCGACGAGGTGCTCGGCGCCGGCCGCCGCTTCGCGGGCGCTGAGGACCTCGACGCGTTCTGCCGGGTGCTCGCCGCAGGCTATGCGATCGTGTCGGACACCACCGCGACCGTGCACCACATCTTCACCCGGGCGGACGACGACCACATCGCGCTCTACCGCGGCTACGGCCTCGGGGCCGGGGCGATGACCGACAAGTGGATCCGCACCAGGCCGCTCATCGGGCTCGCCATGGCGGGCCTGCTGATCGGGCGGGCGGCGGTCGCCGCCGTGCGCTGGTCGGACCCGCGCGAGCGCGCGGCCCGGCTCGCCCTGCTCACGGCGATCCCGCGCGGCATCGCCGCCGCGTCGCGCCTGCCGCGTCGCGGGGCGCGTTTCGTCGACGTCGACCGGCCCGCGGCGATCGCCCTGGCCGGCGCGTGGAGCGCGACGGAGCAGCCGTGAGCCCCCGGCCGCGCACCCAGGTCGAGCTGCTGCGCACGCTCGACGAGACGTTCCTGCGCACCCGGGTCGAGTTCGAGACCATGTGGCCCACTGCGACGCTCGTCATCGACTCCGCTCCCTTCCGCGACGCCGCCGGGGTCCTCGACCGCGACCGGGTCGCCGCGGCGCTGCTCGTCGTGGCCGAGCGCTTCACCGAGACGCGGCTGCGGCTCGTCGACGCGCCGCTCGGGGTGACGGCGCCGCTGTGGGTGCCGGCCGGCCCGCTCGACCGCGACTATCACCTGGGCTGGTTCCCCCACGTGCCCGGGGCTGGGGAGGAGGCCGCGCTGTTCTGCGGCGCAGCACACGCGCCCCGTCGGCGCGATCGGCCGCTGTGGCGCTACACGGTCATCGAGCGCGCCGATGGCGACCTCGCCGTCGTCGGCAGCGTGCAGCACGCGCTCGGCGACGCGCTGTTCGCCCTGAGGTTCGTCGACGCGCTGATGCAGGGTGACGTCGGGGATGCCGGGGATGCCGGGCGCGCGGGACCTGCTGGGGATGCCGCGTCGCTCGGCCCCGCGCCGAGCTCGCGCCTGGCCGGACTGCTCATCGTGTGGGGGCGCTGGCTGCGGGCCCGCTCAGGGCCGGGCGACGCGTGGCACGAGTACTGGCGCAAGCCGTTCCGGAAGCGGCTGACGCGCTGGGGCGGCCGGCTGCTGCGCCCCCTGCGCGACCGTGCGATCGAGCGGCGCGGCCTGCGCGCGGTGCTCGCGCCGCCCATGTCGGCTGCGTACTGGTGCACGCCCCTCGCGCCGGTGGCCGAACTCGCCCGCCGGCTCGGCGGCAGCGTCAACGACCTTGTCGCCGCCTTGGCGCTGCGGGCGGCGCTGCGCGGTGAGGGGAACGCGGGCGAGGCATCCCTCGCCCTGCCCGTCTCGCGACGCCGTCGCGAGGGCGCGGGCGTGCGCAACAGCATCGTGATGCTGCGCGTCACCGTTCCGGCCGATGCGGGCCTCGCCGCGGCGGTCGCCGCGGTGCACGGGCAGGTGACCGGCTTCGCGCGCAGCGGCGAAGGCGACCTGCGGGGCGCGGAATCGGGCGGCTACGCGAGCTACCTGCCCTATCGGCGCGAGCGCGCGGCGCTCGGCGGGGCCGAGGTGCGGCGGGTGCTGATGTGGCCCGTGCCGGCGCCCGGCGCGCGCTTCGGGCTGCTCGCGTCGTCGTACGGGGGCGAGCTCAGCTTCACTGCGCGCGCCGCGCCCGGACTGAGCGCCGAGGACCTGCTCGCCGCCGTTCGTGCGGAGCTCGCCGCAGAGGGCGTGGCGGCAGCCGGCCCGGCCGCGCCGGTGGAACAGGTGGTGGTCTCGTGAGCACGCTCAGGGACGGCATCCGCACGCTGCTGAATCCCCGCACGTATCTGCAGGCCCTCAAGCTCGCCAACTTCGCCGCCTACGCACACGTGGAGCAGCTTCGCCGGCTGCACCGCGGGGCCGGGGTGCGGATCGCGCCGAACGTGTCGTTCCGCAACGCAGAGCGCATCTGGGTCGGCGACGGCAGCCACCTCGGCGAGCACGGCGTGATCTGGGCGGGGAACTCTGCGGGCCGCATCGTGCTCGGGCCGAAGTGCCTGCTCGGGCCGAACGTGACGCTGACGGCGTCGAACTACGGGCTCGAGCAGGGCACGCCCGTGATGGACCAGCCCAAGGTCGAGCGCGACATCGTGCTCGGGGCCGACGTGTGGCTCGGCGCGAACGTGGTCGTCGTGGCCGGGGTGACGATCGGCGACGGCGCCGTCGTCGGCGCGGGGGCCGTCGTCACGAAGGACGTGCCGCCGAACGCGATCGTCGGCGGGGTGCCGGCGAAGGTGCTCGGCTATCGGCCCGTGGCCGATCCTCCCACTGCCACCGCGCGCGCCACCGCGCGCGCCGACGCTCTCGCCGAGGAGCCCGCATGACCTCGCTCACCGTCGTGATCGTGAGCTACAACACGCGCGAGCAGACCCTCGCCTGCCTCGACTCGCTCGCCGCAGAGGCGGCCCGCGCGCCCGGGCTGCAGGTCTCGGTGGTCGTCGTCGACAACGGCTCGGCCGACGGCTCGGTCGACGCCGTGCGGGCCGGGCATCCCGCGGCCCTCGTCATCGACGCGCGCGAGAATCTGGGCTTCGCGGCCGGCGTCAATCGCGGGGTCGCGCACGCGAGCGGCGAGTACGTGCTGCTGCTGAACCCCGACACGACGGTGCTGCCGGGCGCGCTCTCGGCCCTCGTGGGCTTCGCGGTGGCGCACCCCGAGCACGGGCTCTATGGCGGCCGCACGCTCGCCGCCGACGGCTCGCTCGAGCCGTCCTCCTGCTGGGGGGCGCCGAGCCTGTGGTCGCTGCTGTGCTTCGCCACGGGGCTCTCGACCGCCTTCGCCCGCTCGCGCGTGTTCGACCCCGAGTCGCTGGGGCGCTGGCAGCGCGACACCGTGCGCGAGGTCCCCGTGATCACGGGATGCCTGCTGCTCATGCGCCGCGCCGACTGGAACCGCCTCGGCGGAATGGACGAGCGCTTCTTCCTCTACGGCGAGGACGCCGAGTTCTCGCTGCGTGCGGCGGCGGCCGGAATGCGGCCCGTGATCGTGCCGGAGGCTGAGATCGTGCACACCGTCGGCGGCTCGACCTCCGAGAGCGGGCGGCAGCGGAACGGCCGCAAGATGAGCATGGTCATGGCGGGGAAGGCGACCCTGCTGCGGGCGCGCTGGTCGCCCGGCCGGGCGCGCCTCGGCGTGGCGCTTCTCGAGGCGGGCGCGCTCACCCGCGGCCTGCTCGAGCGCGCCGTCGGCCGCTCGGGCGGCACCTGGGGCGAGGTCTGGCGGCGGCGGCGCGACTGGGCGCCGGGCTACCCTGCTGCGCGCCCGCGCCTCTTCGACGCATCCCCTGCCCCGGTCGTCACAAACGCGCGCTCCGGGGCCGGGAAACGCGCAAAAGCGACGACCGGGGGTGCAGACGGTGGGCTCGTGGTCGAGGCCGAGCCGGCGTTCCGCACCGAGCACGCGAATCCCTACACGGCGCGCCTCTACCGCAGCATGGCCGGACTCGGGGTGACGGTGCGCGACCTCAGCTACTGGCGGCTCGCGACCGCCCGTGTCGACGTGGTGCACCTGCACTGGCCCGAGCTCACCTTCCTCTCCGGCCGCCGTTCCTGGCGGACCGTCGCGCGGCTCACCCTGTTCTTCGGGGCGCTCCGCCTCGCCCAACGCCGTGGCACCCGCCTCGTGTGGACCGTGCACAACGTCGTCGACCACGAGCAGCGCTCGACCCCGGCCCTCCGGGCGCGCCTGCGCCGCCTGCTCGTCGCGAACGTCGACGGCATCCTGTCGCTCTCGGGCAGCGGCGTCGAGGCCGCGCGCGCGGCGTACCCCGAGCTCGCCGAACGCCCCGCCTTCGTCACGCCGCACGGGCACTACCGCGCCGACTACGACTTCTCGGCCCCGCGGGGGGCGGCGCGGGCGCGGCTCGGGCTCGGCGAAGACGGTCTGGTCGTGGCATCCGTCGGGCAATTGCGGCCATACAAGAACGTGCCGCGCCTTCTCGAGGTGTTCCGCGCGGCCGACCCCGTCGCGCAGCTCGCGGTCGCCGGGCGGCCGTCGAGCGACGCGGAGCGCGAGCGCATCGTGGATGCCGCAGCAGGCGACCCCCGCATCGTGCTCGACCTCGCCTTCCAGTCGGGGCAGCGGGTGGCCGACTGGCTGCGGGCGAGCGATCTCGTGGTGCTGCCGTATCGGGCGATCGAGAACTCGGGGTCGGCGATCCTCGCCCTGTCGGCCAGCCGGCCCGTGCTCGTGCCCCGCATCGGCGCCATGGGCGAGCTGGCCGAGCTCGTCGGGCCCGCGTGGGTGCGCACCTACGAGGGCGACTTCGACGCCGCAGTGCTCGCCGACGCCCTCGCCTGGGCGCGCGACGAGCCCCGCCCCGAGGTCGCCGACCTGGGTGCACTCGAGTGGGCCGCGATCGCGCAGGCCACGCTCGACGCGTATCGCGCCGTGCTGACCAGGGGCGAGACGCGCAGCGCGGAGAGGACGGAGCGCGCATGGGTGCCCGCCGTCGACTGATCGGGATGTCGCCGAGTTCGCGCACGCGTCGGGGCGTGTTCGCCGTCGCGGCCGTCGCCGCGCTCGCGCTCGCCGCGGTGCTCGTCGCCGAACGGCCGGCGTGGGGCGTGCAGACGGTGCCGCCCGCCGTGAAGACGGTGCAGGCGAACCTGCCGCCCGTGAGCGCGGGCACCGGGGTGGGCGCGAGCCGGGGTGCCCCGGCGGTCGCGGTCCTCGACTCGGGCTCCGAGCAGCGCAGCGACTACAACCTGAAGGGCCAGGTGAACTGCTTCGGCTCGGGCGACGCCGGCGACGCGAACGGTCACGGCACGGCGGTCGCCGGCGTGATCGGCGCCTACGACGACAACGCCGGCGTGGTCGGGGTGGCCCCCGGCGCGCCCCTCTATTCCGTGCGGATCCTCGACAGCAAGAACGCCGGAACGCTCGCGTCGCTGGAATGCGGCCTCGACTGGGTGATCGCGAACGCGACCGCCGACAACATCAGGGTCGTGAACCTCAGCCTCGGCACGGCGGGCGCCGACGACGGGAACTGCGGGAGGACGAACGGCGACCCGATCCACCAGGCGATCTGCACGATCACCGGCATGGGCATCGTGGTCGTCGCCGCGGCGACCAACAACAGCGTCGACATCGCCAAGGTCGTGCCCGCCGCCTACGACGAGGTGCTCGCCGTGAGCAACATGGCCGACTTCGACGGACGCCCCGGCGGCCTCGCGAGCGCGCCGGCCGCGTGCACGGCGCAGTTCAGCATGCCGTGGGGCGACGACACCGCGGCCACCAACAGCGGCTACGCCGTCAGCGCCGCCGATCAGGCGCACCTCGTCGCGGCGCCCGGCGCCTGCCCGTACTCGACGCTCAAGGGCAATCGCATCGGCTACCTGCAGTCGGGAACGAGCATGTCCACCGCCGTCGCCTCGGGGGTCGTCGCCGACTGCCTCGCGCCCGGCGGCAGCTGCGCCGGCATGACGTCGTCGAAGCAGATCATGCAGACCGTGATCGCACAGGCGAGAGCACAGGCGCAGCTCGGGCACGGATTCCAGGGCGACCCGCTGCACCCGATCGCGGGCAAGTACTACGGATTCCTCGCGAGCACGGTTCCCCTGTCAGGGTCGGGCGGCACGCCGAGTCCGACGCCGACGGCGACGGCGAGTCCGACGCCGACCGGAACTCCAACGCCGACCGGCACCCCGACGCCGACCGGCACCCCGACGCCGACCGGCACCCCGACACCGGACGCCGCGAAGCCCACCGTGACGATCACCTCGCCACCGGCCGGCACGGTGTTCAGCTCGTCGGGCACGGCGACGGCATCGGCCTCCGACAACGTCGGGGTCACCGGCGTGACCTTCTGGGTCGGCACGACGAAAGTCGCGACCGCCGCCAAGCTCGCTTCGGGCCTGTGGGCCGCGACGATCAGCACGTCGTCCTACCCGAACGGCACGTACACCTTCGTCGCCAAGGCGACGGATGCCGCAGGCAACGTCGGCACCTCGCCCGGCGTCGCCGTCGTGGTCAAGCACTGACCCCCGCCCCGCCCGCTCCATCGCCCCGTCCGCTCCTTGGGACCCGACTGTTCCTCCGTCCCATCCGCTCAATCGCCCTGCAGCCCCGCCCGGCGACAACAACTGTTGTTTTCCCCCGACACCCCTCCGTACGGCGACATTAGACGCCACTCCGCGCGCCCTCAGTGGGCATCTAGTGTCGCCGCACGGAGCGGGAAGGGCATCTACTGTCGCCGCACGGAGCGGGAAGGGCATCTAGTGTCGCCGCGCGGAGCGGGAGGGGCATCTAGTGTCGCCGCGCGGAACGGAAGGAGCATCTACTGTCGCCGCGCGGAACGGGAGGGGCATCTAGTGTCGCCGCACGGCGCGGGCTACAGGTACACCGTGCGGTGCTCGATCGACCCGGAAATGCGCCCCGCCGCGAAGCCGAGGTCCTTCATGACGCGATAGAGATCGTCGCGGCGGAAGCCCCGCGCCAGCAGCTTGAGAACGTCGGCGCACAGGCGCCGCACGATTCCGGGGTCGAGCGAGCGCGGCATCCCCCGCCCCCGATACGCGGCGAACAGCTTCACATGGCTCTTCCCGTAGTTCATGTTCTGGCGGTAGACGCCGCGCGGGTCCGAACGCATGACGTAGTCGATGCCAGCCTCGGGCACCGCCACCAGCTCGTAGCCGGCCAGCTGCGCACGCCAGAAGAAGTCGGTCTCGTCGCCGCCGCCGCGGTACGACTCGTCGAACGGCCCGCAGGCGGCGAACACCTCGGCGGCCACCGCGCAGTTCGAGCCCGGCGCCCACGGCAGGAACCGCAGCGTGTTCTGCAACCCGGTCTGCCAGCCGAGCTCCGAGCCGTCGGCGAGCACGCGGTGCAGGGCACCGCCCTGCAGCTTCGCACCGGCGAGGTACGCCTGCCAGTGCGCCTCGAGCCACCCCGGGTGCACGAGGTCGTCGGCGTCGCAGAACACGATGAGGACGCTGCCGGGTGTCGCACACGACACCCCGCGATTGCGCGCGTGATTGATGCCCGGCACGGCGCTCGCGTCGACGACGCGCACGGGCGGGGTCGGGCGGGTGCCCGGGCCGGCCACGAACCCGGCGAGGTCGTCCCGCGAGCCGTTGTCGGCGAGCACGACCTCGAAGCGGGCCCGCGTCGCCTGCTGCTGCAGCGCGCGCAGCTGCGGCCCGATCACCCCGGTGACATCGCGGCACGGGATCACCACGGTCACGTCGACGGGTGCGCTCACACGCTCTCCTCGGCCCGGGTGCTCGCGAACTGCCGCTCGCGCACCTCGGCGAGCAGCGCGGGCGCGGCATCCCACGTGTCGGCGAAGTGCGCATGCGGCAGCTCGTGCGTCCAGGTCTCCCAGAACGCGCGGATCTTCCCGTACTTGTCGTTGACGACCACGTGCTCGACGCCGAGCAGGCAGGCGAGGATGTGCCCGTGCAGCCGATCGGTGACGAGGGTGCGCCCCGAGCTCAGCAGCCCGACTGCCCGCGCCAGGTTCGCCTCGGCGAGTGCCTGGGCCGACCGCAGCTCGGCCGAGCGCAGGGCCGCGAGCCGCGTCTTGGCCGCCGCCCGGCCGATGAGCCGATGCCCGGCGAGCCGGCGCCGGCGAGGCTCGGCCCACGGGGCATCCAGCCAGTCGAAGCGCAGCTCGCCGAGCTCGGCACCCACCGCGCTGCTCGCCTCGCGGTCGGTGCGCACCTGCACCGCGGTGTCGACGGTGGGCTCGCGCCGGGTGAGCGGCCCGAGCGCGAGGGCGGCGTCGGGCACGAGCCGCACCTCGCAGTCGAAGTCGGCCGAGGCGAGCTCGTAGGAGCGCCGGTCGCGCACGAGCAGCACGAAGGCGCCGTGCGCGGCGATCGCGCGGCGCAGCTCGTCGCGCTGCTGCGCGCCGGGGTACTCGATCGACTGCGGCATCTGAATCATCCGGCGCCCGCGCAGCGCGTCGAGCAGCCTCAGGCGCAGCGCGTGGTGCGTCGGGTAGAGGCCGCCGAAGTTGCCACCGCCCTGGATCACGACGGTGCTCGCCGGGGCGAGCGCGTCGAGGTGGAAGGAGCGCCGGGACGTCGCCGAGCACACCGTGGCGCCGTTCGCCTCGAGCAGCGCGAGCTGGCCGAGCCAGATCGCGGCGTCGCCGCAGTTGAGATGGTCGGGGAAGTCGACGAGGTCGACATGCCCGACGCCCTGCAGCACGTCGGAGAGCTGGGTGAGCGCCTGCTCGTGCAGCCCGGCGACGGTGGCGGCCACGTCAGACCGCCCCGCCCACGCTGCTGCTCACGCCCCCGCCCGCTCCGCGGCCGCGGCGCACGATGTGCAGCACGTCGGTGCGCAGCTCGGCGAAGGAGCTGCGCTGCACCAGCATCCCCACCGCGAAATACACGGCGCCGCCGACGACGGCCTCGATCGCGAGATAGAGCAGCGGCGGCTCGTGCGCGATCGCGTGGCTGAGCGCGATCATCGCTACGAGCATGACCCCCGCCGACGCGGCGATGCCCGGGATGTCGCGGTAGACGGTGAGCGGCATCCTCCCGAGCCGCACGAGGGCGATGACGCGCAGCGGGGCGAGCAGCACCGTGCGGGCGAGCAGGGCGATCGCGACGGCGAGCAGCCCGTAGGGGGCGGCGAGGAACACGGCGCCGACGTGCACCGCCGAGATCACGAGCACCAGGGTGAACTCGACGCCGGGGCGGCCGAGCGACCACCACAGGTTCCCGTCGAGCCACTGCAGCGCCGTGATCGACCCGGTGAGCGCCGTGAGCTGGGCGATCTGGCCGCTCGTCGCCCATTGGCTGCCGAACAGGAACGGCACGGCGACGGGCGAGACCGCCGCGATGGCGAACAGCCCGGGCACCGCCATGCTCGCGCACACCCGCTCGGCGTGGCGCACCGCGTTCCTGAGACGCTCGGGGTCGTCCTTGATCTTCGAGAACGCGGGCAGGGCGACCGCGTTGACCACCGAGGCGAACAGGGTGAGCAGCTGCGAGGTCACGCGCGTGGCGACCACCCAGTAGCCGAGGGCGGATGCCCCGAGCAGCTTGCCCAGCACGAGCTCGACCATCCTGTCCCGACCCTCGTGCACGATCTGGGTCGCGAGTGCCGGCAGCCCGAAGCGCAGCATCGCCCAGGCATCCGCCAGCGAGAACTCGAACCGCGGCCGCCACGACACCGCGCTCCACAGGATCACGATGTCGACGAGGATGTTGCCGCCGCCCTGGAAGATGAGCGCCCACGCCCCCGCGCCGAGCAGTGCGAGGACGACGGCGCCGACCGCGCCGATGCTCGCCCCGACCGCCGAGCGGATGGCGAGCGGCCGCATCTTGAGCTCGCGCGTCAGCAGCACGGTCGGGATGGAGCAGAAGGCGTTGAGCGGCAGCATGAGGGCAGCGACCCGGATCATCAGGGTCAGTTGCGGCTCGTCGTAGAAGGCGGCGATCGCGGGGGCGGCGAGGGCGAGCAGGCCGCCGAGCCCGAGGCCGACGGCGAGGCCTGTCCAGAACGCGGTGTTGATCTGCACCCGCGAGGGCGCGGTCGCGCGGATCAGCGAGGGGGTGAAGCCGAGGTCGCCGACGAGCGCGAGGATGCCGACGAAGACCGACACGAGCGAGACCACCCCGAAGTCCGCCGCGTCGACGAGCCGAGACAGCACCGCCAGGGTGACGACGCTGAGCAGACTGCCGTAGACCCGCTGCAGCGCTGTCCAGATGCCGCCCAGAAGACTCCGCGAGCGGAGCGAGCGGTTGCCGTCTGACATCGGGCGCGTTCCCTTCGGGGAAGAGGGGTTGGGCCCAGAGTGCTCCCGGCACGTGGACATTGATGTTTCCTCACGTTGCCGGTATGTAAAAG
Source organism: Gryllotalpicola kribbensis (assembly GCF_039538245.1). Lineage (NCBI taxonomy): Bacteria > Bacillati > Actinomycetota > Actinomycetes > Micrococcales > Microbacteriaceae > Gryllotalpicola > Gryllotalpicola kribbensis. The sequence continues at coordinate 213,275 of NZ_BAABBX010000001.1, read as the reverse complement.
GTTCTCACGTTTTTCGGAACCCCCTATCGGCGCGGCGGCACGTGCCGCACCGTGGGTGCCATGACGTCGAGGTGGCAGATCGAACGCATGACGACTCGGTTCCGGCGCGCGCGGCGCCGATCGGGATTCACGGCCACAGGTGTGGCCGCGGCCCTGGCGCTCGGCGCCACGATCACGCTGGCGGCACCGGCCGAGGGCGCGACGACCCTCTACGCCTCGCCGTCGGGAACGGGCACGGCCTGCTCGAGCGCGGAGCCCTGCGCGCTGCCGACGGCGGTCGCGGCGGCCCCGGCCGGCGCGACGGTGCAGCTGAAGGCGGGCACCTACCCGTCGGTGACCGTCAAGGGCGGGCACGGCACGGTCTCCGCTCCCGTGACCGTCACCCCGGCGCCCGGTGCCGCCGCCACGCTCACCACGGTGACCGGCCAGGCCGACTACGTGACGTGGAGCGGTGTGCGCGTGACGGCCCCGTTCTATCTGACCGGCACCGGCGACACCGTCACTGGCGCGCACCTCGACGGCGGCGGCCTGTTCGTGCGCGGCACGAACGCGACCGTCACGGGGTCGCTGTTCGAGAACGGCTCGTCGATCGACGGCATCCAAGTCGGCGGCGCCTATGGGGTGGTGATCGAGGGCAACACCGTGCGCGACTACAACCAGTCGACGAACAACGGCATGCACGCCGACTGCATCCAGATCTTCGACTCGGCGAACGTCGTCGTGCGCCGCAACAACCTCTCGAACTGCTACAACTCGGGCCTCATCCTCTCCGTCGGCGCGGGCAAGGGCATCTACGGGGTGACGATCGAGGACAACTTCATCAGCGGATGCATCGTCACGAGCGCGTCCTGCGGGGGCGGCTCCTCTGTCGATCTGCGCGAGGCGAGCACGGTCGGCCTCGTCGTGCGCAACAACACCATCGGCGCCGGCTCGGCACGTCTCGGCACCCAGCCGGGCACCGTCGCCGACCACAACATCGTCACGTATCTCTCGGACTGCTCGGTGCCGCTGACCAACTCGGTCGTCGCGTCGTGGAACACGAAGCTGTGCGGTGCGAGCCTGCCCCTGCTCAAGTCGGGCGGCAACAAGGCGGGCACGGTGCGGTTCGCGGACGCGGCGCGCAACGACCTGCACCTCGCGGCCGCCGCCGACGCGACCGTCACCCCGGTCACGAGCGCCGTGCCGCGCGCGGCGACGGACATCGACGGCGACGCCACCTCGGCGTCGATCGCCGGTGCCGACACTCCGAAGGGCACGGGCACGGCGACGGCGGCAGACACCACGCCGCCGAAGGCCGCGATCTCGTCGCCCGCGTCGGGCACGAGCGTGAGCGGCACCATCACCCTCGTGGCCACGGCCTCCGACAACGTGGGCCTGACGGATGTGATCTTCCGGGCGGCCGGCGTGACCCTCGGCGCCGGCACCAGGGCGCCCGACGGCAGCTACCGGCTCACGGCCGCAACGGGCTCGTTCCCGAAGGGCACGTATGCCCTCACGGCGGTCGCCCGCGACGCGGCCGGCCACTACACGACGAGCGCCGCGGTGACGCTCAAGCTCACGTAGCGGCGGTGGCGGAAGGCTAGACGCCGCTCGCGCTGCGAAGCAGCGTCTCTTCGGCGTGGTGGCAGGCCGACAGGCGCTGATCCGCCGCGTCGCCCGCGGTGGAGCCGGGAGTCCGCAGGGCGGGGATGCTGGTGCGGCAGGCCTCCGTCGCCATCCAGCACCGCGGGTGGAAGCGGCAGCCGGCGGGCGGGTCGACCGGCGACGGGGGCTCGCCGTTCAGGATCCTGCGGCGCGCCAGCCGACCCCGCTCGGATCGGCTCACCGACGGGGATGCCGAGAGCAGGGCGGAGGTGTAGGGGTGCGCCGGGCGGTCGTAGATCTCGTCGGTCGCACCGATCTCCGCAATGCGGCCCAGATACATCACCGCGACGCGATCGGCGATGTGGCGCACCACCGAGAGGTCGTGGGCGATGAACACGATGCTGACACCGAGGCGGTGGCGGATGTCGTCGAGCAGGTTGATCACCTGCGCCTGCACCGAGACGTCGAGTGCGGACACCGGCTCGTCGCACACGAGGACATCGGGGTCGAGCGCGAGCGCACGCGCGATGCCGATGCGCTGCCGCTGGCCGCCCGAGAACTGGTGCGGGTAGCGGTGGATCGCATCCTGCGGCAGCCCGACGAGCTCGAGCAGCTCGGCGACCCGCTGCCGCCGCGCAGCGCCGTCGGCCGAGCGCGTCGCCGCCATGGGCTCGGCGATCACGTCGAGCACGGTCATGCGCGGGTCGAGCGAGGTGTACGGGTCCTGGAAGATCATCTGGACACCCTGGCGCAGCAGGGCGCGGTCGCGGCGGCGTCCGGCCGTGACATCCTGCCCGCGGTAGAGAAGCGTGCCGCTGTCGGGCCGGTCGAGCCCGACGAGCATCCGCGCGAGCGTGGACTTGCCGCAGCCCGATTCCCCGACGATGCCGAGCACCTCGCCGCGGCGCAGCTCGAGGGTGACCCCGTCCACGGCGGAGACCCGGCTGGGGCGCAGCGGGCTGCCCCCGTTGAAGGTGCGCACCAGCCCGGTCGCGCTGAGCGCGATCTCAGGCGCTGACGACGTCATGAAGGACCTCCTCTGATCGGAAGCACGCCGCGTCGCGGCCCGGGCCGACGGGGACGAGTTCGGGGCGCTCTGCGCGACAGGCGTCCACGGCCCAGGCGCAGCGCGTGTGGAAGGCGCAGCCGGCCGGCACGCGTGCGGGGCTCGGGGGCGCACCGGGGATCGCGAGCAGGCGGCCGCCGCGCAGCTCAAGGCGCGGCATCGACTGCAGCAGGGCCGCGGTGTAGGGGTGTGCCGGCCGATCGAGCACCGAGTCCGCGTCGCCGCGCTCGACGACCCGCCCCGCGTACATCACGGCGAGCCGGTCGGCGACCTCCATCACGACGCCGAGGTCGTGGGTGATGAGGACGATGGCGGTGCCGAGCTCGTCCCGCAGCCGGCTCAAGAGGTCGAGGATCTGCGCCTGCACGGTGACGTCGAGCGCGGTCGTCGGCTCATCGGCGATGAGGAGCTCGGGCTCGAGCGCGATCGCCATGGCGATGAGGATGCGCTGACGCATCCCGCCCGAGAACTGGTGCGGGTAGTCGTCGACCCGGCGTGCGGGCGCGGGGATGCCCACGAGGCCGAGCAGCTCGACGGCGCGCGCCCTCGCCTGCTTGCGCGAGAAGCCGCGGTGAACGCGGAACAGCTCGCCGATCTGGTCGCCGATGGACAGAACGGGGTTCAGCGCGGAGAGCGCGTCCTGCAGCACGAGGCTCATGCGCTCGCCGCGAAGCCGGCGGCGCTGCTCGTCGCCCAGCGCGAGGAGCTCCTGGCCGTCGAGTCGGAGCCGATCGGCAGTCACCGTGGTGTGCGCGTCGGTGAGGCCCATGATGGCGCGTGCAGTGACGGACTTCCCCGAGCCGGACTCGCCGAGCAGTGCCACGAACTCGCCGCGCCCGACATCGAGGTCCACGTGGCGCACCGCCTCGATCGCTCCGACCGACGAGTCGAACGTCACCGAGAGGTTGCGCACGGAAAGGATCGGGTCCATGACCTCAGTGTCACACGGCGCTGATTACCGCTATGTTTCAACCGGATCACGAATTGGATCGTTTTCTTGCGAAGTGATTGACAGATGCGCCGGATAAAAACATCAATAGTGATGTTGCTGCCTGAATTGATCTTCCGATGGGCAGAACGACCCCCTGTTGCCATCGAAAGGACCGCATCCGGTGCTGAAGCAATCACCCCTGTATGACGGGTACACGGCCTACCAATACCTTGAGGCCGGTACCGACTACCGCGCCTTCGCCTACGCCAAACAGATCGGGCGGGTGCCGGAATACACCGGCCTCGAGCTGAGCGACGCGGAAGAGGCCCGCGCCGAGAAGCTGCTGACGGAGGAGACCACGATCTCGCTGCACGAGCACGTGCAGGTCTTCCCCGAGGACATGAGCCAGCTACGTGACCACATCCGCACCGGCCGCGAGCCCACGGGCTACCAGGGCCTGGCGCACTCCGGCCTCACCGCCGTCTTCGACAACGGCATGGACGGCACGTGCTGCATCTCGAGCGACGCCGGCTGGAAGTACCAGGACGTGCTGTTCGACCTCGGCGTTCGAATGGCCGACCTCGCGCACCAGGACTTCGTGATCAAGGTCGAGAGCCTTGCGGACATCGAGCTCGCGCGGCAGACGGGCAAGGTCGGGCACATCTTCGCGCTCGAGGCGGCGACCATGATCGAGAACGAAGTCGACCGGCTCGACGTGCTGTACGGCTTCGGGGTGCGCCAGATGGGCATCGCCTACTCCGAGGCGAACATGCTGGGAAGCGGCCTCAAGGAGCGCGGCGACGGAGGCCTCACCTTCTTCGGCGAGCGCGCCGTCGCGCGCATGAACAAGCTCGGCATCGCCATCGACATCTCGCACTCCGGCGACCAGACCTGCCTCGACGTGGTCAAGGCATCCACCAAGCCCGTGTTCATCACCCACGCCGGCGCCCGCGGCCTCTGGCCCACGAAGCGCATGAAGACCGACGAGACCATCGCCGCGGTCGCCGAGCGCGGCGGTGTCATCGGCATCGAGGCCGCTCCGCACACGACGCTGTCGCCCGCGCATCCGCTGCACTCGCTCGAGTCCGTCATGGACCACTTCGAGTACTGCGTCGACCTGGTCGGCATCGACCACGTCAGCTTCGGCCCCGACACGCTGTTCGGCGACCACGTGGGCCTGCACCACGCCTTCGCGTCGAACCTCTCACTCGGCCAGGCGCACGGCACGGTCGACTACACCGAGGTCGAGTATGTCGACGGCCTCGAGAACCCCGCGGAGGGCTTCCACAACATCATTCGCTGGCTCGTCAAGCACGGGTACTCCGACGACGACATCCGCAAGGTCGTCGGCGGCAACACCCTGCGTGTCCTCGAGGAGGTGTGGGTCTGATGAAGCATCGCCTCGTCACCGCCACGCTCAGCTCCATCACAGCGGCCGGCGTCGCAGTCGCCCTCGCGGCCTGCGCACCGACCGCCCCCGACAGCGCCGGCGCCGCGAGCTCGGGTCCGAGCGACGCGACGCTGACCGTCGGCACCACGACCGACGTCGTCAACTACAACCCGCTGATCGGCAACAGCCGCACCGACGACTGGATCACCGACCTGATGTACCCGCGCCTCATGACCGTGTCGAACACGGGCGCGAAAGAGGCGCAGCTCGCGACCAAGTGGGGCTACACCTCGCCGACGCAGGGCTACTACGACATCCGCAGCGACATGACGTGGAGCGACGGGACGCCGCTCACCGCCGAGGATGTCGCGTGGACGCTCAATGAGGTGAAGAAGGACAAGCCGGCGGGCACGTTCTACGGTCAGCTCGGCGACTTCGCCTCGGCGAAGGCGACCTCGAAGACCCACGTCGAGATCACCCTGTCAGAGCCGAACTCGTCGCTCATCGACGAGATCGGCTTCTGGGGCGTCGTCGTTCCCGAGCACGTCTTCTCGAAGGCGGGCAGCGTCGCGACGTTCGCGAACGACGGGAAGGACGGCGGCTGGGTCGGCGCCGGCCCGTACACCCTGAGCAAGGTCCAGGTCGGGCAGAGCTACACCCTCGACCGGGCGAAGAACTATCCGCTCGTCAAGGGCGGCGAGCCCATCGCGGCCAAGGTCGTCTTCCGCGTGTTCCCCGACGTCAACACCGAGATCCTCGCGCTGCAGAGCGGCGAGATCGACGCCATCGGCGACGCGCTGCCGCCGTCGCAGGTCGCGAAGCTGAAGTCGAGCTCGGGAATCAAGGTCGAGGAGGCGGCGGGCCTCGGGTACTCGCACATGGTCTACAACCTCGACAACCCGGATCTCGCGAAGCTCCAGGTGCGCCAGGCTCTCTCGCACGCGGTCGACTACGACGCCATCCGCTCGGTGGTGCTGCAGGGGCAGGCGACGAACGACCACTCGAGCCCCATCATGCCGGTGCTCAAGTCGTACTTCGACTCCTCGCTGAAGGAGTACAGCTACGACCCGAAGCTCGCGGCATCCCTGCTCGAGCAGGCCGGCTACACGAAGGGCGCGAACGGCAAGTTCCCGCTGAACTTCAAGCTGATCTACTCGCTGCAGGACGCGGTGACCTCGCAGTGGGCGACCATCGTGCGCGATGACGCGGCCAAGGCGGGCATCACGATCACGCTCTCGGGCACCGATCGCAACACCTACCTCGCCGCGACGAACGCGGGCAAGTACGACATCTATGCCGGCAACTTCGCCATCATGGACGACCCCGTGACCAACTTCACGCTGGCGTACCTGCCGGGCGGGGCGATCAACTACACCCACGTCGACGACCCCACCCTGAACGCGCTCATCAAGAAGGCCTCGAACACCACGGACGAGAAGCAGAAGATCTCGATCATGCAGCAGGCCAACAAGGTCGTCTACGACAACGTCTACGACAACATCATGTACACCCAGAACCTCTTCTTCGCGCACAGCACGAAGTGGACCGGTTTCGTCCCGATGCCGAGCGACCTGCTGTCGATCGTGAACCCCGTTTCACTCGCCAGCGCCAGCCCGGTCAAGCAGTAAGGCCAGGGCTGCCCGTTGTCTCGTCTTCTCTTCGTCCTTCGCCGGGCGGGTCGTGCTCTGCTCACCATCTGGTTCGCGGTCACGGTGACATTCGTCCTCCTGCGAGTGCTGCCGGGTGACCCGGCCCAGGCCGTGGCGAGCACGACCATGACGGCGAGCATGCGGGCAGCCCTCTTGACCCAGTACGGGCTCGACAAGCCCGTGATCGTCCAGTACGGGCTGTACCTGTGGCAGATGGTGCACGGCAACCTCGGCATCTCGTTCACGCAGTCGATCCCCGTGATGCAGGTGCTCGCCGCGCGACTGCCATGGACTCTGCTGCTGACGCTCACGGCGCTCGTCCTGACGGTCGCCGTCGGCATCCCGCTCGGGGTGGTGGCGGCGACCAGCCAGGGCCGATTCCTCGACCGCCTGGTGCAGGTCGTCGGCGTCACCGGGCAGTCGATCTTCGTGCCGTCGATCGGCGTGCTGCTGCTCTTCGTGTTCGGCCTCATGCTGCACTGGCTGCCGATCGGCGGCGCGTACTCCGACGGCAGCTATGGCGGCGCCTGGTACCTGAGCGTCGGCCAGCACCTGGTGCTGCCCGCCCTCTCTCTGATGCTCGTCCAGCTCGGCTCCTACGTGCTGACGATGCGCTCGACGCTGATCGACGCACTCGGCGAGGACTACACGGTGCTGGCCCGCGCGAACGGCCTGCCGTACCGCCGGGTGCTGTGGAAGCACGCGCTGCGCAATGCGCTGCTGCCGACCACCACTCTCATCGGCCTCCAGCTCGGCTTCCTCGTCGGCGGGGCCGTGCTGACCGAGACGGTCTTCGCCTACCCGGGCATCGGCCGCGGCATCTACGAGGCCGTGACCCAGCTCGACTACCCGGTCCTCCAGGGCGCGTTCCTGCTGCTCGCGGTGACCGTGGTGGTGGCCAACATGGTCACCGACATCATCTACGGCTACCTGGACCCGAGGGTGAAGACCGCATGACCGAACTCATCGCAGCCCCCGCCGTGCAGGGCGCCGAGCATGTCGCGAGCGAGCAGCCGCGCCCGGCGGTCGCCACGTGGCGGTCCTTCCGCCGCGAGCCGCTCGGTGTGATCGCCATGGTCGTGCTCGCGGCGCTCGTCTTCGTCGCCCTCGCGGCGCCCCTGCTCGCCCATGAGCCGGCGAGCTACGGCCAGGCCGTGCTGCGAGCGCCCAGCGCGGCGCACATCTTCGGCACCGACAGCCTCGGTCGCGACGTCTACTCGGAAGTCGTCTGGGGCACCCGCCAGAGCATGCTCGTCGCGGTGTCCGCGTCGTTCATCGCGATCGCCTTCGGCACGCTGATCGCGGTCGTCGGCGCCTACTTCCGCCGACTGGACGCCGTCGTGAGCATCATCGTCGACCTCACGCTCTCGCTCCCGGTCCTTCCGCTGATGATCCTCGTCGCGGCGCTGGTCGGCCCGAGCACGGGCACCATCATCGTCGTGGTGGCCGCGTTCTCGTGGCCCGAGGTCACGCGCATCGTCCGTGCGCAGGCGCTGACGGTGGTCAATCTGCCCTACGTCGACGCGGCGCGCCTCATGACGACGTCGCCGGTGTGGATCATCGTGCGGCACGTGCTGCCTGCGGTGACCCCGGTCATCGTCGTGTCCGTGGTCGTCACGGCCTCGCGTGCCGTCCTCTCGGCAGCGGGGCTCGCCTTCCTCGGCCTCGGCGACCCGAACGTGTGGTCGTGGGGCCGCATCCTCTTCGAGGCGCAGCAGTCGGGCGCGATGTCGAGCGCCTGGTGGCTGACCCTGTTCCCCTCGCTCGCGATCCTCGTGCTGGTTCTCTCGGCCACGCTGCTCGCGATCAGCTACAACGATGCGCGCAACCCGCGCCTGCGCAGGCGGTGAGCGAGATGAGCGAGCGGATGTCCCAACGACTGGGCCCCGAGTTCTTCGCGTCCATCCAGGGCGGCCTGAGGGCGCGCCTCGCGCACGACGGTCTCGGCGCTCTGCTGACCGACTCGCCCGAGGACGTGGCCTACCTGACCGGCTTCTTCCACCACCCGGGTGAGCGGCCGGTCGCGGTCTGGCTCGACGGCGACGGGCGCGTGGTGCTGCTCGTGCCCGAGCTCGAGCGCGAGAACGCCGAGCGGCAGCGCGCCGCCGCCGAGCTCGTCTCGTACCCGGAGTACCCGGGCGTCGTCCCGCCGTTCCACGTGCTCGCGGCGGCGCTCGCACCCGCCATCGGACTCGCCGTCGGGCATGCGCCGTCAATGTCCTGGGAGCGGCTCTCGGCGGCGCGCGAGGCGCTGCCTGCGGCCGAGTTCCGTGCGACGAGACTGCTCGTCCAGGCGCGCGGCATCAAGCATCCCGACGAGATCGCACTGCACGAAGAGGCGGCCCGGATCACCGATCGGATGATCGCGGCCGGCGTCGCCCTGGTGGCCGAGCGCGCGTCCGAGCGCGGCGAGCTGCCGAGCGAGGCCGAGCTGGCCTCGCACGTGACCTCCGTCGGGGTGCGCACGATGTACGCGGAACACCGTGACGTCGTCGTGGTCTCGCCCCTTGCGGGCGCCCTGGTCTACACGGCGGCGAACTCGGCCTATCCGCATGGGCTGCCGTCGGGCCGGCGGCTGCAGCCGGGTGACACCTTCATGCTCTCGCTCGGCTGCGCGGTCGGCGGACGCTTCGTCGAGGGCGAGCGCACCTTCGTCGTCGGCGCGCCCACGGCGCAGCAGCGTGAGTACCACGACGCGGTGCGCGCGGCCCACGCGGCCGCCATGCAGGCCACCGCCCCGGGCATCGAGTGCCGCGAGGCGAACGCGCGCAGCCTCGCCGTCATCCGCGACGCCGGGCTCGGGGGATTCCTGCGCCACCGGCTCGGGCACGGCATCGGCCTGGGAATGCACGAGCCGCCGTGGCTGGAAGACGGGGACGCGACCGTGCTCGAGGCCGGCATGGTCATCTCGAACGAGCCGGGCATCTACGTCCCCGGGCATGCCGGCTACCGCATCTCCGACAGCATGCTCGTCACGGCCGAGGGCTCCCGCGCCCTCACCGCGTTCCCGCGGGGGCTCGATGACTGCGTCATTCCGTTCTGAGGGCCCGCGGCGCCGACATTCGCTCGTGCACCCCGCACCCGTCCATCCGTCGCGACGCGCGGCACGCTGAAGAAGGGGCACACCATGCCAGGAACCCACTACGTCGAGATCAACGGCAACACGCTGGCCGTCGAGGTGCTCGGGCCCGACGACGCGCCGGTGATCATCGCCCACCACGGCGCGCCCGGCCTCGGCTCGCGGGCAGAGCCGAAGGCGAGCTTCGGGCGGCTGGCCGACGAGTACCGGGTGCTCGTCTTCGATGCGCGCGGCTCGGGCGAGAGCGAGGGCAAGGGCGAGTTCAGCCACGAGCAGTGGGCGGCCGACATCGACGCCCTGCGCGAGTGGATCGGAGCCGAGCAGATCATCATGGCCGGCGGCTCCTACGGCGGCTTCATGTCCCTCGAGTACGCCACCCGCTACCCCGATCGCGTGCGCGCCCTCGTCCTGCGCGACACCTCCGCAGACAACGGCAACCGCCACCTGGCGCGCGAGAACGCGCTGAAGTCGGAGCGCGTCGCGATCGACATGGAGAAGTTCGACCGCATCGACCAGGGCCGCGTGCGCGACAACGACGATCTGCGCGAGTGCTGGCGCGAGATCCTGCCGCTCTACGACTTCCACTACGACCCGGCGAAGGTCGACAAGAGGGTGGCCGAGACGCCCTATCGCTTCGAGGCGCACAACTACGCCTTCTCCGTCAACCTGCCGAACTACGATCTCAGCGACAAGCTACCGTCGGTGACGGCGCCGACACTCATCACGGTCGGCCGCACCGACTGGATCACGCCGGTCTCGTGCAGTGAGAAGATCGCCGAGTTGATCCCAGACTCTCGTCTTGTCATCTTTGAGGAGTCGGGCCACTCACCGCAGATCGAGGAAGCCGAGAAATGGACACGGACGGTAAGGGACTTCCTGACGGGGTTGTGAAGACCTTGACCACGCGAAAGGCGGCGGATGCGTTCCGGCACTCCCTCGAGAGCCTCGACGACCTCGATCGCCGCATCATCCTCGCCCTTCAGCAGGACGGCCGCGCCAGCTGGACCTCCATCGCGGAGGCGTGCAACACCTCCGTTCCGACGGTCGTCCGTCACGGCCAGCAGCTGATCGCCGACGGTGTGGTGCGGGTCACCGCCCTGCCGCAGCTCGGCAGCCAGGGGCCCGTCGACCTGTTCTTCCTGCGCATCGCGTGCCTGCCCGGCACGCAGACCTCCGTCGCCGCCGCGCTCGCCGCGAACCCCAACACCCGCTTCGTCTCTGTGGTCACGGGCCGCTACGACATCATGGCCGAGCTCGCCGTGACGGGCGGGTCGGGAAGTTACGCCGGGCTCATCGAGCAGCTGCAGACGGTGCCCGACATCGAGCGGTGGCGCAGCGACCTCGTGATGCACGTCTACAAGGTGGCGCACCACTGGGGGCGCCAGCTCTACGGCGAGGCGCTCGGCCTTCCGCCCCTCGAGGACGACGACCTGACCGAGCCGCCGGCGTGCGAGCCGACGCATTTCGACGAGGTCGATCTCAAGCTGATCGACGAGCTCAAAGAGGACGGCAGGCTCACCTTCAAGGCGCTCGGCGAGCGGCTCGGCATCAACGAGAGCAGCGCCCGGCGCCGTCTCGAGCGCCTGCGATCGAACGGATGCCTGTCGATCGTCACGCTCTTCTCGGCCGCCGCCCTCGGCTTCGGCGCCGAGACGCTGATCACCGTGCAGGCCGACCCGTCGCGCCTGGAATCGGTCGCTCACGAGCTGGCGAAGATGTCAGAGGTCCGCTACATCGCGGCGATCCTCGACGGCAACTCGCTGATGTGCGAGGTCATCACGCGGTCGACGGACGACCTCTACAAGTTCATGACCTCGACGCTCGGCCGCATGGACGGCGTGCGCGGGTGGGAAGCGTCGATGGAGCTGCTGTCGCTCAAGCGCGGTTTCGTCGAGACGGCATGGTGGCGGGCGCAGGCGCACCCTGCGGCGGTGCCCGACAGCTGAGCCCCTACGAGCGCAGCACCACGTTCTCGCAGTTCTCGCCCGCGAGCAGGTGCCCGATCTGGCGCCGCAGCAGGCGGGCCATGCGCGGCTCCATCGAGCTCGCGGCGCCCCCGACGTGCGGACTGATCACCACCCCGGGCGCCGCCCACAGCGGGTGGTCGGCGGGCAGCGGCTCGGGGTCGGTGACGTCGAGTGCGAAGCGCAGGCGGCCGGCCTCGGCGAGCACCGCCGCCGTGTCGAGCACGGGGCCGCGGGCCACGTTCACGACGAGGGCGCCGTCGGGCAGGGCAGCCAGCTCCTTCGCGCCGACGAGGCCCCGGGTGGCATCCGTCAGCGGCGTGCCGATCACGACGACGTCGGCCTGCGGCAGCAGCGCGCGCAGCTCGTCGATGCCGTGCACGTGGCCCGCGGCATCCTCTCGCGCCCGCGATGCCACGCGGATGACGCGCGCGACCTCGAAGCCGGCGAGCCGCGCCTCGACGGCCTTGCCCACGCCGCCGTAGCCGAGGATGAGCACCGTGCGGTCGGCGAGCGACGGATGCCGGTGTGGGCTCCACCTTCCGGCCTCGGCGTTCCGCACGAAGTCGTCGATGCCGCGCTGCGAGGCGAGCAGCAGGGCGAGCGCGAGCTCGGCCGTCGCGGTCTCGTGCACGCTCGACGCGTTGGCGTAGACCAGGCCGCTCGGCAGCGCGTCGGCGACCCCGTCGTAGCCGATCGACTGCGACTGCACGAGCCCGACGGACGCGGTCGAGAGGAAGCCGAGGCGGCCGGAGTCCATCGACAGGTACGGCAGCACCGCGATGTCGATGCGCTCGGCGGGGGCCGGGCCGTCGACTGCCCAGCGCACCCACTCGACGGCGCCTTCGGGAACCGGGTCGGCGAGCGCCGCCAGATGGGCGCTCAGGCGGTCATCGGGAAGGCTGACGACGAGACGTTCCGGCATGGTGCCAGCCTACGTTCGCCGCCACCCCCGAAGTCGTGACACAAAGCGAACCCCTGCCCGAAACGCCCCCGCAACACCCCGTTCCTAGATTCATCGGCATGGCAGATCTGTTCGCGGGATACGGGGCGGTCCCGACGCCTGGCCAGCGTCACGCCGCGTTCGACGAGATGTTCCGCGGCGGCACCGAAGGCGGCGCGCGGGCGCGCGAGCCCTATCGCGAACTGCACGCGGCACTCGGCCGCATGACGCAGGAGGAGCTGCAGGGCCGAGCGGATGCCCTCGCCAACAGCTACCTCGCCCAGGGCGTGACCTTCGACTTCGCCGGCGAGGAGCGGCCGTTCCCGCTCGACGCGGTGCCGCGCATCATCGCCGAGGACGAGTGGGTCGACCTCGAGGCCGGCGTCACCCAGCGGGTGCGGGCGCTCGAGGCTTTCCTCTCCGACGCGTACGGCCGCCAGCGGGCCGTGACCGACGGCGTGATCCCGGCATCCCTCATCGCCACCTCCGCCCACTTCTACCGGCAGGCCGCGGGCATCGAGAGCGCGAACGGCGTGCGCGTGCACGTCTCGGGCATTGACCTGATCCGCGACGAGAACGGCACCTGGCGCGTGCTCGAGGACAACGTGCGGGTGCCCTCCGGCGTGTCGTACATCGTGTCGAACCGCCGCGTGATGGCGCAGACGCTGCCCGAGCTGTTCGTCTCGATGTCGGTGCGGCCGGTCGGCGAGTACCCCTACCGGCTGCTGCAGGCGCTGCGCGCGTCGGCGCCCGCCGGTGTCGAGGACCCGGTCGTCGTGGTGCTCACGCCCGGCGTCTTCAACTCGGCCTATTTCGAGCACACCCTGCTCGCGCGCCTCATGGGCGTCGAGCTGGTCGAGGGCCGCGACCTCTATGTCAGCGGCGGCAACGTGTGGATGCGCACGACCGGCGGCCCGACGCGCGTCGACGTCATCTACCGCCGCATCGACGACGACTTCCTCGACCCGCTGCAGTTCCGGGCCGACTCGGTGCTCGGCACCCCCGGGCTGCTCACGGCCGCGCGCCTCGGCAACGTCACGATCGCGAACGCGGTGGGCAACGGGGTCGCCGACGACAAGCTGTCGTACACCTACCTTCCCGATCTGATCCGCTACTACCTCGGCGAGGACCCGATCATCCCCAACGTCGACACCTGGCGGCTCGAAGACAAGGGCTCGCTCGAAGAGGTGCTCGACCGCCTCGACGAGCTCGTCGTGAAGCCCGTCGACGGCTCCGGCGGCAAGGGCCTCGTCGTCGGGCCTGCCGCGAGCCGCACGGAGCTCGACGTGCTGCGCACCAAGCTCATCGAGGACCCGCGCGGCTGGATCGCCCAGCCCGTCGTGCAGCTCTCGACCATTCCGACCCTCACCGACGAGGGCATGCAGCCGCGCCATACCGACCTGCGGCCGTTCGCGGTCAACGACGGGAACGACATCTGGGTGCTTCCGGGCGGCCTCACCCGCGTCGCGCTGCCGAAGGGCCAGCTCGTCGTGAACTCGTCGCAGGGCGGCGGCTCGAAGGACACCTGGGTGCTCGGCCGCGGCACGGCGCCCGTCTCGACCTCGACGGGCGTCCACGACGTCTCGACGATCACCGCCGAGCAGGCGGCGCCCATCGAGCTCGCGGCGACCGGGTCGCCGAAGCTCGCGAACGTGGCGCCGCACGGCACGTCCGGGCCGCAGTACGCGCCAGAGGACCAGCTGGCCTCGAGCCAGCAACAGCAACAGCAACAACAGCAGCAACAGCAACAACAGCAACAACAGGCCCACAAGGCCGCCGCAGGACGTGCACACCAGCACGATGGGGGAGGAATCCGTGCTCTCTAGAATCGCCGAGTCCCTGTTCTGGATCGGTCGTTACCTGGAGCGCGCCGACGGCACGGCGCGCATACTCGACGTGCAGCTCCAGCTGCTGCTCGAGGACCCGTGGGTCGACGAGGACACCGCCTGTCGCGCGCTGCTCGGCGTGATGGGGTCGGATGTCCCGGCCGATCCGACCGGCGCGGGAATCGACCGTGAGACGGTGCTCGGAATCCTGGCGGTGAACCGGCAGCATCCGGCATCCATCGCCTATTCGCTCAACGCGGCGCGCGAGAACGCGCGGCGTGCGCGCGAGATCATCTCGACCGAGCTGTGGGAGTGCCTCAACACGACCACGACGCGGATGCCGCGCAAGGTCGCGAGCGAGCGGGTGCACGACTTCTTCCACTGGGTGCGCGAGCGCACCGCGCTCGCCGTGGGCACGAACGAGACCGTCATGAGCCGCGATGACGCGTACCACTTCTTCACGCTCGGCCTCGCGCTCGAGCGCGCCGACATGACCGCGCGGCTGCTCGCGACGCGCGCGCTCACCGAGGTGTCCGGCCCGAGCTGGACGACCATTCTGCGCTCGTGCGGCGCCTACGAGGCGTACCTGCGCACCTACCGCGGCGCGTCGTCGATGCGCAACGCGGCCGAGTTCCTGCTCGTCGACCGCATCTTCCCGCGCTCGGTGCTGTTCTCGATCAACCAGGCGATCGAGAGCATCGCCGCGCTGCAGCCGCGCACCGAGCGCCTCGGCGCCGTCGACCAGGCGCTGCGGGTGCTGGGGCAGGCGGTCTCGAGCCTCGAGTACCGCCCGATCGCCGAGATCCTCGAGGATCTGCCCCACGCGATGGAAGGCGTGCAGCGGGCGACGAGCGCCGCAAGCGAGGCGGTCAAGCAGCGGTACTTCCCGACGCAGGTCATGCCGACCTGGGCCGGCGAGCGGGTATGAGGCGAGGTCCCAGATGAAGCGCTTGCGAGTGACGCACACGACCGGTTTCCGCTATCAGGACGAGGCGTCGGCGTCATACAACGAGGCGCGGATGCTGCCGGCGTCGCGTGAGGGCCAGTGGGTGCTGTCTGCGCACATCGACACGCGCCCGAACGCGCCGCAGCACACCTACACCGACTACTGGGGCACGCGCGTCACGGCCTTCGAGGTGCTCTCGCCGCACCGCGAGCTCGTGCTCTCGGCGAGCAGCCTCGTCGAGGTGGCCGAGCGCGCGCACGAGGACTGCGAGCTCAGCTGGGACGAGCTGTTCGACGCCGGCCGCCGCTCGGTCGAATGCGTCGAGCAGCTGCGCCAGAGCACCCGCACCGAGCCGCCGCGCGAGGTCGCGAAGCTCGCGGCAGAGCTCGCCGGTGCCGCGGGCTCGCCCTGTGCGGCCGCCGAGGCGATCTGCCGCGCGATCGGCGAGTCCATGGAGTACGTGCAGGGCGTCACCCGCGTCGACGACACCGCCGCGGAGGCCTGGGAGGCGCGGCGCGGCGTCTGCCAGGACATCGTGCACATCGCGCTCGGCGCGCTGCGCTCCGTCGGGATTCCGGCGCGCTACGTCTCGGGCTACCTTCACCCGCAGCCGGATGCCCCGCTGCGCGAGACCGTCGTGGGTGAGTCCCACGCGTGGGTCGAGTGGTACTGCGGGCCGGCACGCGGCGAGGCGGCCGAGTCGGCCGACCCGAGCGGGGTCTGGCGCGGGTGGGACCCCACGAACCTTCTCGAGGTGGGCGACCGGCATGTCTACGTCGGCCACGGTCGCGACTACGACGACATCGCGCCGATCAGGGGCGTCTACGCGGGCGCCGGCGAGGCCGACATCTTCGTGAAGGTCGAGATCACGCGCGAGGCGTAGCCCCGCTCGCGGGTCGACTCGGCGCGGAATAGCCCTCTCGCGGGTCGACTCGGCGCGGCCAGACCCCCTCGCGGGTCGACTCGGCGAAGCCGAATGGAGACCGGCAGCCCGTCCCTCGTCGCCCGGCTACGCCGCAGCCGCCTCCGGCCGCGCCGTCTCGGGCTCCTCGAGCACGAAGGCGGGCCGCCCGCCGCGCACCCGCAGCCGCAGCCCGCGCCAGCGCACGAGGTAGTACACGCCGACGGCACCGGCCACGATGCCCGAGGCGGCGCCCACCCCGAGCCCCCAGCGCGGCCCGAGCACGTCGGCGACCCAGCCGACGATCGGTGCGCCGATGGGCGTGCCGCCCATGAAGATCGCCATGTAGATCGCCATCACGCGGCCGCGCACGGCCGGGTCGGTCGCGAGCTGCACGGTGCCGTTCGCGGTCGTCATGAGCGTCTGCGAGAACAGGCCGATCAGCGCGAGCGCCGCGCCGAAGAGCCAATACGTGGGCATGACGGCGGCGATGAGGCATCCCACGCCGAACAGCAGCGCGCCCACAAAGAGCAACGAGATCCTCGGCTTCTCACGCCGCGCCGAGAGCAGCGCGCCGGCCACCGAGCCGACCGCCATGATCGACGACAGCACGCCGAACTCTCCCGCGCCCTTGCCGAACACGGTCGACGCCATCGTCGAGGTGTAGATCGGGAAGTTCAGCCCGAAGGTGCCGATGAGGAACACCATCACGAGGATCACCATGATGTCGGGGCGCCGCCGCACGTAGCGGAACCCGTCGACGAGGCCCCCGCGGCGCGACGAGCGCAGCTGGGGGTTGAGCTGGTCCTTCTTCATGAGCTGCAGCGAGATGAGCACCGCGGCGAAGGTGACCGCGTTGATGAGGAACACCCACCCGGCGCCGACGGCCGCGGTCATGAGGCCCGCCACCGCGGGGCCGATGGTGCGGGCCGCGTTGAACGACGCCGAGTTGAGCGCCACGGCGTTCGAGAGGTTGCGGGCGTCGACGAGCTCGCCGACGAAGGTCTGGCGCGCGGGCGAGTCGAAGGCGGCGGCCACGCCGAGCAGCAGCGCGAACACGTACACGTGCCACAGCTGCACCACGCCCGTGACCGTCATGATGCCGAGTCCCGCGCCGAGCAGGCCCATCGCGCCCTGGGTGCACATCAGCAGCTTGCGGCGGTCGAAGCGGTCGGCGGCCCAGCCGGTGACCGGCAGCAGCACGAGCTGCGGGCCGAACTGCAGCGCCATCGTCACGCCCACGGCGGTGGCGTTGTTGTGGGTCAGCTCGGTGAGGACGATCCAGTCCTGCGCGGTGCGCTGCATCCACGTTCCGACGTTCGAGACGATCGCGCCGAGGAACCAGATGCGGTAGTTGACGCCGGCGAGGGACCGGAAGAGGTTGTTCAAATCGTGGGGCTTTCGGGGTTTCCAGCGGTTCTAGCGATCGGCGAGGTCGCGCATGATGACGGATGCCTGGCGCAGCGTCTCTCGCTGCGCGGCGGTGAGCTCGCGCGTGCGCTTCGCGAGCCACTGCTCGCGGCGGCGCCGCGTCTCGGTGACGAACGCCTC
Organism: Gryllotalpicola kribbensis; assembly: GCF_039538245.1. NCBI lineage: Bacteria > Bacillati > Actinomycetota > Actinomycetes > Micrococcales > Microbacteriaceae > Gryllotalpicola > Gryllotalpicola kribbensis. Next base: position 195,445 of record NZ_BAABBX010000001.1, on the reverse strand, counting down.
GCCCTCGGCCGTCACGCGCACGACGACCTTGCGCCCGTCGTCGGGGGAGCCCTCGCGCGTCACGTAGCCGCCCGCCTCGAGGGCGTTGACCCGCCGGTTCATCGAGGGCGGGGTGACCCGCTCGGCCTCGGCGAGCTGCCCCACCGTGTGCGGGCCCTCGCGGAAGAGCAGCGCGAGCACGCTGAACTGTCCGTCGGAGAGGTCGTCGCTCGCCTTCTCGGCGCGGATGCGGCGGTTGAGGCGCCCCACGGCGATGCGCAGCAGCGCATCGAGGTCGAGCTCTTCCGGGTGGGGCATGCTTCGAGCCTACTCCTTAGCAATGCTAATTATCTATCCGCAACCACCCAACTCGTTCCCGTTCCGGACGCCTGCGCCCGCCGCCCCGGGTGCGGACGTCCGGAACGGGAACGAGTTCGGCATGATGTCGTCATGCCGCCGACGAGCGCCCTGACGCACACCTTCACGGACGACTACGGGGTCGTGGTCACGTACTACGAGTTCCCGCTGCCCGACGGGCGGAAACCGCGAGGGGTCGTCCAGCTCGCGCACGGCATCGGCGAGCACGCGGGGCGCTACGCGCACGTCGCACGGGCGCTGAACGACGCGGGCTATGCCGTGTTCGCCGACGACCACCGCGGCCACGGGCAGACCGGCCTCGCGCAGTGGGGCGGGGACGCCACCCAGCTCGGCCGCCTCGGCCCGGGTGGTCTGCGGGCGACGATCGGCGATCTGCGTCAGCTCGGCAGGATCGTCAGGGGCAGGCATCCCGAGTCGCCCGTGATCCTGCTCGGGCACAGCTGGGGCTCGCTCATGGCGCAGCGCCTCATCAACGATCACGCGGCCGACTACGACGCCGTGGTGCTGACCGGCACCGCCTACCGCATGCTCGGCTCCATGCGCTCGGGCAACCTGAACGGGCGCCATCGGCACCTCGGCACGACCGGGCACGAGTGGCTGTCGCGCGATGTGGCGATCCAGACCGCCTTCGGCGAGGACCCGCTCAACTTCTCGGCGGAGCCGCTCGCGAAGTTCGGCTTCGTCGACGCGCTGCGGTTGCTCGGGCGGCCCGCCCGCAGTCTCGAGCGCGACATTCCGCTGCTGATCCAGATCGGCTCGGACGACTCGCTCGGCGGCGAGAAGTCGGTGGTGAAGCTCGCGAACGCGTATCGCAGGCGCAGCGGGCTGAGCGACGTGACGGTGCACATCTATGCGGATGCCCGCCACGAGGTCTTCAACGAGCTCAACAAGGACGAGGTGCTCACCGACCTCGTGCGCTGGCTCGACGCGCGCTTCGCCTGATCACATGCAGGGGTCGACTCGGCGCACGCGGGCGTGCGCGTCGACTCGGCGCACGCGGGCGCGCGGGTCGACTCGGCGCAGCCGCCCGCGCGGGTCGACTCGGCGCAGCCGCCCGCGCGGGTCGACTCGGCGCAGCCGCCCGCGCGGGTCGACTCGGCGCAGCCGAACGGAGACCGGTCGCTTGACTTAACCAGTTCAGCCCGGGAATGTCGGAGCTGCCCCCGAACGGGGGTGTCAACGGGCGTCTCAATGAGGAGAATCCATGCTCAAATCAACCAGGCTGAAGGTCGCCTTCGGAGCGGCCGTCGCCGCCGCGGCCCTTGCGGTGGCGGGCGTCGCGGCCGCACCGGCGGTCGCCGCAACCCCGCACGGTCCCGCCGCGCCGCAGAAGTCCAGTCACGCGCTCGGCCAGCCGCGGCTCTACGTGAAGTCGCCCAGCGCCGACGGCGTGAAGCAGGCGCTCCAGCTCGCGAAGAACCACGACACGAAGGACGCCGTCGCGCTCGCCAAGCTGCTGGCCACGCCGCAGGCCGTCTGGCTCACGAGCGGCACGCCGGCCGAGGTGCGCAAGACCGTGCAGCAGAACGTCGCCGCGGCGACGGTCGAGAAGGCCGTGCCGGTCTTCGTCGTCTACAACATCCCCGGGCGCGACTGCGGGTCGTACTCTGCGGGCGGCGCTCAGACCACGGCCGACTACGAGGCGTGGATCGACGGCGTCGCGGCCGGCATCGGCAACGCGAAGGCCGCGGTCCTCGTCGAGCCCGACGGGCTCGGGCTGCTGCCCAACACCAACTGCGGTGTCACGACCCCCGGCGCCGACGACGCCCGCTACACGCAGCTGGGCTACGCGGTCGATGCGCTCGAGGCGAAGCCGAACACGAGCGTCTACCTCGACGGGACGAATGCCGCGTGGCTGACGCCCGGCGACCTCGCACCCCGCCTCATCAAAGCGGGGGTGAACCGCGCCCAGGGCTTCTTCACGAACGTGTCGAACTACCAGTGGACGGCCAACTCGGCCGAGATCGGCACCTGGATCTCCGACTGCATCGCCCTCGTCAACGCGGGCGACGCCGACCCGGGCGCCGACTGCCCCAACCAGTACTGGAACGGAACGGGCGCGCTGGACACCAACAAGCAGTGGTCCCAGACCGCGGCCGACCCGGCGGCGAACACCGCCTGGATCGACCAGCAGTACGCCGCCAAGCTCGCCGCGGCCGGCGCGACGCCGACGGCGCACGTCGTGATCGACACGAGCCGCAACGGAGCGGGCCCGAACGACATGAGCCGGTATGCGGCGGCCCCGTACAACCAGAGCGCCGCCACGATCGCGACCCTGCGCGCGAGCAACTGGTGCAACCCGCCCGGTGCTGGGCTCGGCCTGACGCCGACCACGAAGACGGGAAGGCCGCTCGTCGACGCGTACCTCTGGGTGAAGACGCCCGGCGAGTCCGACGGGCAGTGCGATGCCGCGGGCGGCGCCCGCGCATGGGACTACAGCGTGTACTCGCAGCCAGGTTGGCCGACGGATGCCGCGAGCCAGGCCCTCTTCGACCCCCTCTGGGGCCTCGCGGACCCCGCCGCCGGCGACTGGTTCCCGCAGCAGGCTCTCGATCTGATCGCGCACGCGAGCCCGGCCCTGCTTCCCTGAGGGGCGCGGTGCGCCTCGCCGTGCATGCTCCTGCTTAGGGTGGGAGCATGCACGGCGAATACAAGGTCCCCGGGGGAAAGCTGGTCGTCGTCGACCTCGAGGCGGAAGACGGCCGCATCACGAACTTCCACCTCGCCGGCGACTTCTTCCTCGAGCCCGACGACGCGCTCGACGCGATCGACGCCGCCGTGAACGGTCTGCCCGTCGAAACCGATACGCGGGCGATCGCGGATGCCGTGCGCCGCGCCCTTCCGGAGGGGGCGGTGCTGCTCGGCTTCACCCCCGAGTCGGTCGGGGTCGCTATCCGCCGCAGCCTCGCCAACGCGACCACCTGGAACGACTACCAGTGGGAGATCGTGCACGCCCCCGCCGTCAGCCCCGTGACCCACCTCGCCCTCGATGAGGTGCTCACGGCCGCCGTCGCCTCGGGCGCGCGCAAGCCGACGCTGCGGTTCTGGGAGTGGGAGGAGAACGCGGTCGTCATCGGCTCGTTCCAGTCGGTGAAGAACGAGGTCGACCCCGAGGGCGCCGCGAAGTACGGCTTCGACGTCGTGCGCCGCATCACGGGCGGCGGCGCGATGATGATGGAGAAGGGCTCGGTCGTCACCTACTCGCTGTACGTGCCGGTCGACCTCGTGCAGGGCATGACCTTCGCCGACAGCTACGCCTACCTCGACGAGTGGGCGATCCTCGCGCTGCAGGGCATGGGCATCGACGCCTCGTACGTGCCCCTCAACGACATCACGAGTCCCAAGGGCAAGATCGGCGGTGCTGCGCAGAAGCGCCTCGGCTCGGGCGCCGTGCTGCACCACGTCACGATGAGCTACGACATGGACGGTCAGAAGATGACCGAGGTGCTGCGCATCGGCCGCGAGAAGATCAGCGACAAGGGCATCGCCTCGGCGGCGAAGCGCGTCGACCCGCTGCGCTCGCAGACGGGCCTGCCGCGGGCCGAGATCATCGACCGCATGAAGCAGCAGTTCGCCTCGATGTATCGCGCGACCCCCGGCGACATCACCCCCGCCGAGTACGCCGCGGCAGAGCGCCTCGTCGCCGAGAAGTTCGCGACCCCGGAGTGGCTGAACAGGGTGCCGTAGGCCCCCTCCCACCCCCATCCTCCCGCCCTCCCCTCCCGCCCCCATTCCCCCGAAGTGTGAGTTCGGGCTGTTGTTTCGCCGAAAAGGGGACCCGAACTCACACTTCGAGGGAGTTCAGGGCGGCTTGCTACCCTGGCGCGCGTGAAAGCCCTGATCATCGGCGCCGCCATCGTCGGCGTGTGCCTGCTGCTGTGGGTGCTTCACAAGACCGGCGTCGTCGACTTCAGCGACAAGACGCAGAAACGGGGCTCCGGCTCGATCGGCAGCGGCATGCTCGGTGCCGCCTTCGACGAGGTGTTCCACCCCGTGCGCTACGAGACCCAGCTCGAGCTCGAGCGGCAGACCACGCTGCCCGCGCCGTCGCCCGAGGCCGACGGCGACCCGCTGGGCATCGGCACGGCCGCCGGAGCCCGCCCCTCGGGCCATGTCGTGATCGAGCTCGACCAGTGGGGCCGGCCCCCAGGCCGGCGCCTCCCCGATTAGCGCCTTCCCGACGAGCGCCGTCCCGCTCGCGTCCTCCTGACCCGCACCGCGGCCGCTCGCTAGGCTCGTCGCGTGACACGGCGGTGGGGCATCTGGATCATTCTCGCGTTCGTGTTCGGCGCGCTCGCCGCGGGGGCGCTCGCCCTCGCCGGCCCGGGCGCCGCGCGTGCCGATGCCGACGCCAGCGCCGTGCATGCCGACGCCGGCGACTTCACCTTCGACAGCCTGCACACCGACTACCGCCTGAGCCGCGCGGCGGACGGCCGCGCCGAGCTCGCGGTGACCGAGACGTTCGCGGCGCGCTTCCCGGATGCCGACCAGAACCACGGCATCGAACGGGCGATCCCCACGAGCGCCGACGGCCGCTCGCTGCACGTGCGGGTGCGCAGTGTGACGGATGCCGCAGGCGCGCCGGTCGCCTGGCAGCTGCTGAGCGATGACGTGCCCGCCGGCTTCACGGTCGTGCGCATCGGCGACCCCTACTCCTTCGTGCACGGAGCCCAGAGCTACGTCATCCGCTACACGATGCGCGACGTCATCCACGAGGCGCAGGGCGCGCAGCAGTTCCTGTTCGACGTCAACGGAACCGGCTGGGCCCAGCCGTTCGGAACGGTGAGTGCGACGCTGCACGTGCCGGCCGCGCTCGCGGGCTCGCTCACGGGCGACATGGCCTGCTATCAGGGGGCCCAGGGGTCGACGGCGCGCTGCACGATCACTCGCACCGGTGACGCCTTCACCGCCACGGCCACCGACCTCGGCGCCCACGAGAACGTGACGATGAGCGTCGGCTTCGCCCCCGGCACCTTCGCGGTGCCGCTGTCGCTGCGGCGCCTCGCCGTGTGGGTGCTGCTCGGCGTCGCGGTCGTGCTGCTCGGCCTCGCGATCGCGGTGCGCGTCAGGAGCCTCGGCAACCCGAGGGGCACGGGCATCATCGTGCCGCAGTACGCGGCGTTCCCCGGCATCGGCGTGATGGAGGCCGCGGAGCTGCTCGACGAGCGCGATCGCGCCTTCCCTGCGCTCGTCACGCAGCTCGTCGTGAGCCGCGCCGCCACCATGACCCGCGACGACCGGGGCACGGCGAAGACGAAGGACGATCTCTACGCCCTCCAGCTGCACGACGCGACCGTGCTCGACGACGAGGACGCCGACGCGGTGCACACCCTCTTCGGCTCGATCAAGCCCGGCGCGGCGGTGACGCTCGACCCGAAGAAGCCCGAGGTCGGCGACCGCATCGCCAAGCTGCTGCGCGAGGCGCGCGACGCGGTGCGCAAACAGGGGCTGATCGCCCGGCGGTACACCGCGCTGAGCGGCATCCTGCTCGCCGCGGGCATCCTGTTCGCGGTCGTCACCGTCGCCTGGTTCGTCGTGCTGAGCAGCGGGGCCTTCGGCACCTGGCTGCACTACCTCGGGCTCGTGGCGGCCCTCGCGCTGCTCGTCGCAGCCGTCGCCCTGGTGTGGCCGCGCGAGCGGCGGACCACGGCCGCGACCCCCGCCTACGAGCATCTGCTCGGCATCCGCGACTACCTGCGGCTCGCCGAAGCCGACCGCATCCGCATGCTGCAGAGCCCGACGGGCGCCGAGACGCAGAAGACCCCGCAGGGCGAGGATCTCGTGAAGCTGTACGAGAAGCTGCTGCCCTACGCGATCCTCTTCAACGTCGAGAAGGAGTGGCGAGAGGTCCTCGGCCGCGCCTGGGCGACCACGCCCACGGACGTGACGCCGACCCTGCTGCCCCTGCAGACGCTGCTGTTCGCGAACGCCTTCGCATCGCACAACTACGCGACGACCGCGAGCACGACGAGCAACTCGCACTCGTGGTCGAGCTCCGGCGGCAGCGGATTCTCGGGCGGATTCTCGGGCGGCGGCTTCGGCGGTGGCGGCGGCGGGGGCTGGTAGAGGACCCAGGCCTACTCCGCCACGACGCGCAGCGTCTCGACCGCCGGGTCGACCGCGCCCCGCACGAAGCCGGTCGGCGCGGCCGCCACGTGCTGCAGGAACTCGACGGTCTCGGCCGTGATGACCTCGCCGGGCATGACGTTCGGGATGCCCGGCGGGTAGGCTGCGAGCGAGTCCGCCGACACCCGCCCCACGGCCTGCGCGGCCGGCACGACCGTGGCGGCCGCGAAGGTGGCGTCGCGCACCAGCATCCGCTTCTCGCCGGGCTCGGGCAGCGGCACGCGCACGAAGCCCGACGTCGCGACCTCCGGGTCGTCGGCACGCAGGCTGTGCAGGGCGTCGACGATGCGGCCCAGGTCGGGGTGCGACCCCGGGCCGACGATCGCGAGCACGCAGGCATCCGTCGACAGCTCGAACTGGATGCCGTGATCGCGCAGCATCACCGACCGCACGGCGTGGCCGAGCAGCCCGCCCGCGCCGACGTCGATGGAGACGCGTGACGGGTCGACGGCCGCCACATCGGCGTCGGGGTCGCCGGCCGCGGCGACGCCGAACGCGTCACTCGCGATCCGGAACCGCCCGCGCTCGCGGATCGCGGCGCGCAGCTGCTCGGCTGCGGCGAGCGAGGCGCCGATGCGTGCAGCGCCCGTCTGCAGCTGATGGCGGGCGAGATCGAGGGATGCCAGCAGCAGCGCGCTCTCGGAGGTGGACTGCTCGAGCACGAACGCCCGGTCGACGAGCGGCTCGAGCGCCTCGGCGTACGCGCCGTGCCCCAGGTGCAGCATGGCCGACTGGGTGAGCGAGCCGCCGAGCTTGTGCGTGCTCATGATGACGAGGTCGGCACCGTGCCCGGCTCCGGGCCCGTCGGTGCCGAGTGCCACGGGCGACGGCGGCAGCTCGGGGTGGAATCCGTAGTGCGCGCCCCACGCGGCGTCGACGACGAGCGGCACGCCGTGCGCGTGGGCGACGGCGGCGAGCGCCGGCACATCGGGGGTCGCGCCGAAGTACGAGGGGCTCACGACATAGGCGGCCTTGGCGCGGGGCGTGCGGTCGAGTGCGGCGGAAAGGCGCGCAGGAGAGACGCCGTGCGCGATGCCGAGCTCCACGTCGATGCTCGGCTGCACGAACACGGCGTCGAGCCCGGCGATGATCATGCCGTCGATGAAGCTCGAGTGCGTGCTGCGCTGCGCCACGACCGGCTGGTCGCGCGAGCCGAAGAAGCCGAGCGCGAGCGCCGCGATGCGGTTGGCCTGCGACGAGCCGTTGGTGAGGAACCAGCTGCGCGTCGCGCCCCACGCCTCGGCCGCGAGCTCGACCGAGCGCTCGTACGGCGTGTACAGCCCGAGGTCGATGCCCGAGACCAGCGGGGCGACGTCGAGTCGCAGCAGCTGCGCGCCGAAGAACTCGGCGAGCTCGGGCGACGCGCTCGGGTCGCCCGAGTGACCCGGAACGATCATGCGCACCGTGTCCCGCGCCGCGAACTGCCGCAGCGCCGTCGCGTAGGGCGTGGGCGAGTCCATCGGGTCCGCGCTCATGGCGTCGGCCGCTGCCGGGTCTGTGTTCATCGGGCCGGCCGCCGCCGGGTCTGGGAGGATCGACACCATGCCACTGTGGACCCCGGAGAGCGCGAGCACCGTGATCCACGCCGACAACCTCTCCGTGCTGCCCGAGCTGCCCGACGGCGCGTTCACGGTCGTCTACCTCGACCCGCCGTTCAACACGGGCCGCGTGCAGAAGCGGCAGTCGACCACGAGCATCCGCCAGTCGACTCGCGAAGCGAATGGAGACCAGAAGACCGCCGAGTCGACCAGCGCGCTCATCACCGGCTTCAAGGGCCAGAGCTATGAGCGCATCAAGGGCGATCTGCTCGGCTACGACGACGTCTTCGACGACTACTGGGGATTCCTCGAGCCGCGGCTCGTCGAGGTGTGGCGGCTGCTCGCCCCTGACGGCACGCTCTACCTGCACCTGGACTACCGCGAGGCGCACTACGCCAAGGTGCTGCTCGATGCGCTGTTCGGTCGCGAGTGCTTCATCAACGAGCTGATCTGGGCCTACGACTACGGCGGCAAGTCGAAGCGCCGCTGGCCGACGAAGCACGACACGATCCTGATGTACGTCAAGGACCCGAAGGGCTACTGGTTCGATTCAGAGGCGGTGGACCGCGAGCCGTACATGGCCCCAGGCCTCGTCACGCCCGAGAAGGCCGCCCGCGGCAAGCTGCCGACCGACGTGTGGTGGCACACGATCGTCTCGCCCACGGGCAGGGAGAAGACCGGCTACCCGACGCAGAAGCCGGCCGGCTTGGTGAGGCGGATGCTGCAGGCGTCGTCACGCGAAGGGGATTGGGTCCTCGACTTCTTCGCCGGCTCGGGCACCACCGGGGCGGTCGCCGCCGCGCTCGGCCGCCGCTTCGTCCTGATCGACGAGAACCCCGAGGCGATCCGCGTGATGCGGTCTCGCCTCGGGGACTCTGCCGTGTTTGCGAGCCTGTCCTAGCCAGGCTCGACGAGGGGTGGACTTCGGAAGAAGGCTAGGCCTTCGTGCCGGTCTCGCCGTCCGGCCGGTCGGCCTCAATGGTCAGGTTCAGCTGACCCGTGGTCGGCGCGACGAGCGCACCAGTGGTGTTCGCGGCCGAGACGGCCTCGAGCTCCAGCTCCTCGGCGGGCGACTGCTCGGCGGCGCTCTCGGCCGCGGCGGCGTCGGCCTGCTGCTGCAGGGCCGAGACCTTGCGCAGCGGCGGCACCCGGAAGAACCAGGTGAGCACGAACGCGATCAGGATGACGAGCATGCCGACCCAGTAGATCTCGATGGTCGAGGCGTTGAAGCCCTTGAGGAACGGGCGCTTCAGGGCGTCATCGGCGTTGTTGAGGAACGAGGTGTTGCTCGTGTCGATGTTGCCTGCGCTCTTCGACGAGCCGCCGCTCTTGACCTGGTCGATGATCTTCGGCGCGACCTCGTTCACGACCGCCTTGCGCTGCGCGGCGTTCGTGAAGTCGATCACGAGCTTGCCGTCGACGACCGAGGCGTTCGCCTTCTCGGCGGCCTGCTGCAGCGCCTGCTGCTGGGCGTCGGGCAGGGCGGCCTGCACCTGCTGGTCGATGACCGACGGGGCTGCGGCCGCCGGGATGGCGCCGGCGGCGACCTGAGCGTTGACGGCCTCGGTCACCTTCTCGGTGACGGCCTGCTTCGCGGCATCCGTCGCCTGCTGCGTGCCCGCGTCGAGCTGCTGCTGGATCTCGCTCTTGAGCGGGGTGACGATGGGCGTCCAGAACATGTTCATGATCGCCTTGTTGTCGGCCTTCTCGGCCACGGCCGGGTTGAGCGCGGCATTCAGGGCGTTCGTGAGGTCGGCCCTGTTCGTGGTCGCCGTCTGGATGTTGCCCGGCAGCACCGAGAACAGCACCGAGAGCAGCACTGCGGTGCCCAGCGTTCCACCGATCTGGCGGAAGAACGTCGAGGCGGCGGTCGCCACACCCATGTCACGCGGCTCGACCGAGTTCTGGCTGGCGAGCGTGAGGGTCTGCATCAGCTGGCCGAGGCCGAGGCCGATGGCGAACATGGCGATCAGCATGAACCACAGCGGGCGGTCGACCGTCATGTAGGTCAGCAGGTAGAACCCGATGGCGGTGACGAAGGTGCCCGTGACCGGGAAGATGCGGTACTTGCCGGTGCGGGAGATGATCTGGCCCGAGACGATCGAGGCGATCATCAGGCCGAGCACCATCGGCAGCGTCGCGAAGCCGGACTCGGTCGGCGACAGGCCGGTCACGATCTGCAGGTAGAGCGGAATCGTCAGCATGGCGCCGAACATTCCGAAGCCGACGAGCACACCGAGGATGGTCGCCATCGAGAAGACGCCCGAGCGGAACAGCTTGATCGGGATGATCGCGTCGTCCTTCATGGCGATCTCGATGAACACAAACGCCACGGCGCTCACGGCGCCGATCACGTAGCAGGTGATCGCAGCCGTCGATCCCCAACCCCAGTCGCGGCCCTGCTCGGCGACGAGCAGCAGCGGGACGAGGGTGGTCATGACCGTCGCAGCACCCCACCAGTCGATGCGCGGCTTGGTGTTGCGGTCGAACTTCGGCAGGTGCAGGAAGATCAGCACCATGATGAGCGCGGCGATGCCGATCGGCACGTTCACGAGGAACACCCAGCGCCAGCCGGAGATCCAGAGGATCTGGTGCGCACCGGAGAAGAGGCCGCCGACGAGCGGCCCGATGACGGAGGAGATGCCGAAGACGGCGAGGAAGTAGCCCTGGTACTTCGCGCGCTCACGCGGCGAGAGCATGTCGCCCATGATGGCGAGCGGCAGAGACATGAGACCACCGGCGCCGAGGCCCTGGAAGGCGCGGAAGGCCGCGAGCATGATCATCGAGGTCGAGAACGACGAGGCCGCGGAGCCGAGGATGAACACCACGATCGCGAAGATGAACAGCGGGCGGCGGCCGAAGATGTCGGACAGCTTGCCGTAGATCGGCGTGGCGATCGTCGACGTGATCAGGTAGGCGGTCGTCACCCACGCCTGCTGGTTCAGACCGTGCAGGTCGTCGCCGATGGTGCGGATGGCGGTGCCGACGATGGTCTGGTCGAGGGCGCCGAGGAACATGCCGGCCATGAGGCCGTAGATGACCAGCAGGATCTGCTGGTGCGACATCACGGCTTTGGTGCCGCCGTGAGCGCTCGCGGGAGCGACAGCTTCTGACATTGAAGTCCTTTGATGAGAAAAGGAACCAGATGATTCAGGTTCGAGAGGATGCCGTATCTCGCGGCGCGCCGACATCGCCGACGCCGCCGGCACTGGCGATAGAAATTTGCGGTGACTGCAAATTTACACCTTGCGAAGCGGATCCGCGAATCGGGGAGGGAACTCGGCGCCGGTTTTCAGCCGGTTCATACCGGGTGTTCGAATAGGGTCGAACGGTGAGGAGAGCGGTGGCGATCGCGGCGCTCGCCGCGCTGGCGCTGGGCGGCTGCACGCGCACAGCCGCCGACCGGGGCGCGGACTCGGCGGGGGATGCCGGGCGGGGTGCCGCGGCGAAGGCATCCGCATCGGCGAGTGCCTCGCCGCGCGCGAAGCCGGCCTTCGACAAGAAGGCGCGCTCGACGACCGATCCCGCGAGCCTCTGGGTCATCGTCAACAAGAAGCACCCCCTGAAGCCAGTCGACTACGCGCCGGCCGATCTCGTCTACCCCGACCTTCCGAACCCGAACCGCCAGCCGCTGCGCAAGCCCGCGGCGGAAGCCCTCGCCGGAATGGCGGCGGCCGCGAGCGCCGCGGGGCTGTCGCTGTCGATCGAGAGCGGCTACCGCTCCTACCCGACGCAGCTCGCGGTCTACAACGAGTGGGTGAGCTCGAAGGGCGAGGCGGTCGCCGACGAGCTCTCGGCGCGGCCGGGGACGAGCGAGCACCAGACGGGGCTTGCCGTCGATCTCTCCGCCGTGCCCGCGAACTGCTCGCTCGCGGTCTGCTTCGCGACGACGCCGCAGGGGAAGTGGCTCGCCGCGAACGCGTGGCGCTACGGCTTCCTGCTGCGCTACCCGGCCGACAAGGTGAACGTCACGGGCTACCAGTACGAGCCGTGGCACTTCCGCTTCATCGGCGTGCCGCTCGCGACCGAGCTGCACGCGAAGCACGTCGAGACGCTCGAGGAGTTCTTCGGCGTCTCGGGCGGAACGTCGTACTAGGCGGCGCCCGGCGTGCGCTGCTCGAGCCCGCGCTCGATGGCCTCGATGACCTGCGGGTCGTCGGGCAGGGTGCGCGGGCGGAAGCGGATCACGGTGTCGTCGGGGTAGACGAGGAACTTCTCGAAGTTCCACTGCACCGGGCCGCCCAGGTGCAGGCGGTCCTTCGTGTGCTTGAGCTGCTTGTAGAGGGGGTGGGCGTCGCGCCCGTTGACCTTGGTCTTCTCCATCAGGGGGAAGGTCACGCCGTAGGTCGCGGAGCAGAACTCGACGATCTCTTCCGCGCTGCCCGGCTCCTGGCCGGCGAACTGGTTGCACGGGAATCCGATCACCGTGAACCCGCGCGACTCGTAGGTCTTCTGCAACTGCTCGAGCTGCTCGTACTGCGGCGTCAGGCCGCACTTCGACGCGACGTTGACCACCATGACGACCTTGTCGGCGTAGTCGGCGAGCGAGGTCGGGGTGCCGTCGATCGTGGTGACCGGGATGTCGCGGAGCGGTGTGCCTGCCATGGATCGAGCGTAACTCTCTGTGCAGGGGACGGCTTCGTGTCTGAGCGGTGAACAGCTTCTGAACTCGCCGAGAGGCGCCCTGGGCCGCCTCTAGCCTCGTTCGAGGGCCGCCGCATGCCCGAGCAGTGCGCCGCCCCGCCCCCGGCAGAGCTCTACGAGAAGGTCCCCCCACGGCATGTCCCAGCGGTCACAGTTCGCCCTGTTCTGGGCTGTGGTCGCGCTCGTGGTGGCGGTCGGCGTGGCGGCGACGGTGCTGTCGCCCGCGCACGGAGGCGCAGCGCAGCCGCAGGCCGCCTCGACGGCGTCCGCGAGCGCTCCGCACTCCTACGAGCTGACCGCCAACCGCAGCACGTGCGGCGTCGGGTGGGGCGACGGCGCGAACGCCGCGGTGCCGGGCGGTGCCCAGAGCTTCACGATCGCCAACGGCAATGACGCCCCGATGGACATCCAGCTGCAGGAGCAGGGCAGCAAGAAGGTCTTCCTCGAGCTCGATGGCGTCGGCGCCGGCGCGAAGACGACCGCGCAGGTCGTGCTCGGGAAGGGGCGCTACCGCTTCGCCTGCTACCCCGAGGACTCGCAGCCGGCGATCGGCGCCACCGTGCGGGTCGGGGCCGCGCCGCACGGGGCGGTGCTGAGCGCCGGCACCGCGCCGCTGACCCGGAATCAGCTCAACCTCGTGGCGATCGCCTACGGAAAGTGGGTCGACGGGCGGCTTCCGACCCTCAAGAAGCAGGTCGCGCAGCTCGATGCCGACGCAGAGGAGGGCGACTTAGCGCGTGCGAAGGCCGACTGGCTGACAGCGCATCTCAGCTACGAGACGCTCGGCGCGGCATATGACGCGTTCGGCGACCACGACGCCGAGATCAACGGGATGCCTGCTTCGGGCACCACCGCGCTGAGCGATCGGGGTCTCACCGGGTTCCACAAGATCGAGGCGCTGCTGTGGTCGGGGGCTCCCGCCGCCGCCGTCGCAGCCCAGACGCGCAGGCTCGGCGCGGCGGTCGACTCGCTCATCGCCGACCCGGGCACCGCGCAGATCGATCCGCTGGTGATCGGGCTGCGATCGCACGAGATCGTCGAGAACGCGATCCAGTTCGAGCTGACCGGGGCGACGGATGCCGGCAGCCACACGAACCTCGCCACGATCGACGCGAACCTCAGCAGCGCGACGATCGCGCTCGGCTTCCTGAAGAGCGATCTGGCCACGCGCTACCCCGCTCTGCCCGACGCGGAGGCGGCGCTCGCCTCGACGCAGAAGCTCGTCGAGAGCTACCACCGCCCCGACGGGTCCTGGGCTCCGCTGCTGTCGCTCACACGAGCGCAGCGGGAACGGCTCAACGCGGCACTCGGCGGCACCGTCGAGCTGCTGGCGCCCGTCGCCGAGATCGCCGAACCGAGGTTCACCCCAGATGAATGAGCAGAGCAGCAACGCCCCCAGCCGGCGAGGATTCCTGATCGGCATGGCCGGCGCCGCCGCGGGCGCCGCGACCACCGCCGCCGTGACGGCCGGGCTCGGTGCGGCTGCGCCGGCGGCAGCCGCGGCGCATGCCGCGGGCACGGCCGCGCGGTACGAGTTCCACGGCGCGCACCAGGCCGGGGTGCTCGCTCCGGTGCGCCGCTCCACCTCGCTGCTCGCGCTCGACGTCACCGCGCAGGGCGCGGCAGGTCTCACGGAGCTGCTGCAGACGATCACCGACACGGCCCGCTTCCTCACGACGGGCGGTGCGCCGCGAGAGCTCGGCATCACCGCGCCGCCGAGCGACTCGGGCGTTCTCGGGCCCGAGGTCACGGCGGGCGGGCTCACCGTGACGCTGGCGGTCGGGGCATCCCTCTTCGACGGGCGCTTCGGGCTGGCATCCGTGAAGCCCTCGAAGCTGCGCCCGATGGAGGACTTCCCCAACGACGCGCTCGACCGCGCGATCTGCGACGGCGACCTTCTGCTGCAGTTCGAGGCGGACGACAACGACGTCGTGATCCACGGCGTGCGCGAGGTGCTGCGCGCCACGCGTGCCGGAATGCAGCTGCGCTGGCGGCGCGACGGCTTCTCGTCACCCCCGCGCCCCAGTGGCACCCCGCGCAATCTCATGGGCTTCAAGGACGGCACCGCCAACATCGATCGCACCGACGCGAAGCTGATGGACCAGCTCGTGTGGGCGCACGGCGGCCAGGCCGAGCCCGCCTGGGTCGAGGGCGGCAGCTATCTGGCGGTGCGGGTGATCCGCATGCTGGTCGAGTTCTGGGACCGCGTCGGCATCGAAGAGCAGCAGCAGATGTTCGGCCGCTACAAGGGCTCGGGCGCGCCGCTCACCGGCTCGAGCGAGTTCGAGGACCCGCACTACGAGCGCGACCCCAACGGCGATTCGATTCCGCTGAGCGCGCACATCCGGGTCGCGAACCCGCGCACGCCGGGCACCGAGAACCAGCGGATGCTGCGCAGGGCCTTCAACTACGACGGCGGCATCGACGCGAACGGCAACCTCGACCAGGGCCTGATCTTCACCGCGTTCAACCAGGACATCGAGCGCCAGTTCGTCACGGTGCAGAAGCGGCTGATCGACGAGCCGCTGGTCGACTACATCTCGCCCGTCGGGGGCGGCTACTACTTCGCGCTGCCCGGGGCGAGGGATGCCTCGGACTGGCTCGGAAAAGGCATGTTCGCATGAGGTCGACACTCATGCGGGCACACAGGCTCGGCGCAAGCGGGCGCCGGGAACCATAAGAGGAAGAAGAGTCAACCGTGTTCCAGAAAGCACGTTTGAAGCGTCTCGGAATCGCCGGGGGAGCTCTGGCCGTCGCTGCCGGCTTCGCTGTCGCGACCGCGTTCGCGGCAGCTCCGGCGCAAGCCCACCCGAAGGCGGACAACTCGGCGCACACCACCACGCCGATCAAGCACCTCGTGGTGATCTTCGACGAGAACGTCTCGTTCGATCACTACTTCGGCACCTACCCCACGGCCGCCAACACCGACGGCACGAAGTTCGTCGCGGCGAAGAACACGCCGAAGGTGAACACCCTGGTCACCTCGGGAACCCTGAAGAACAACCCGAACCAGTACCAGCCGACGCGCCTCACGCCCGCGCAGGCCGACACGTGTGATCGGAACCACGGCTACCTGCCCGAGCAGAAGGCCGTGAACGGCGGCAAGATGGACCAGTTCGTGCAGAACACCTCGGTCGACAAGTGCGCCGCGCCGCTGTACTCGGCGCCCGGTCTCGCGATGGGCTACTACGACGGCAACACCGTCACGGCGCTGTGGAACTACGCGCAGAACTATGCGATGAGCGACAACAGCTGGGACGCGACCTTCGGCCCGTCGACCCCCGGCGCGCTCAACCTGATCGCGGGCCAGACGCACGGGGTCACCTCGTACGACCCGAAGACCGGCACGACGAACCCGAAGCCGACGGCGACGCCCGACGGCTACACGGTGATCGACCCCGACGCCACGGGTGTCGGCTCGGTCACGAACGACCCGGACCCCGTGTACGACGACTGCGCGGACTCGAACCACACCTCGACGAACGCGCTCGCCGGCATGTCGGGCAAGAACATCGGCGACCTGCTGAACGACAAGGGCGTCACGTGGGGCTGGTTCCAGGGCGGCTTCGCGCCGACCACCACGGCCAAGGCCAGCTCGACCGGCTACGCCGTCTGCGGCGCGACCCACACGAACATCTCGGGCACCTCGGTCGTCGACTACTCGCCGCACCACAACCCGTTCGCGTACTACAAGTCGACGTCGAACCCGCACCACCTGCCGCCGACCTCGGTGAAGGCGATCGGCCACACCGACCAGGCGAACCACCAGTACGACACGAGCGACTTCGACGCGGCGGTCGCGGCCGACAATCTGCCGGCGGTCTCGTTCGTCAAGGCGCCTGAGTACCAGGACGGTCACGCGAGCTACTCCGACCCGACCGACGAGCAGACGTTCCTCGTGAACACGATCAACGAGCTGCAGAAGTCGCCGGAGTGGTCGAGCACCGCAGTGGTCATCTCGTACGACGACTCCGACGGCTGGTACGACCACGTCGCGCCGAAGATCACCAACGGCTCGACCGATTCGGCCAACAACGCCGCCATCTGCACGACGGCCCCGAAGAACCCGGCGAACGGCGGCTACGAGGACCGCTGCGGCCCGAGCCAGCGTCTGCCGCTGCTCGTGATCTCGCCCTACACCAAGGCGAACTCGGTCGACCACACCGCCACCTCGCAGCCCTCGATCCTGAAGTTCGTCGAGGACAACTGGTCGACGGGTCGCATCGGTGACGGCTCGTTCGACAAGACCGCCGGCTCGCTGAACGGCCTGCTCGACTTCGCGCACCCGCAGAACCGCAGCGTGCTGCTCGACCCGAAGACGGGGGCGGTCTCGAAGGTCGTGCCGATCAACCACACGCCGACCCACCCGTCGAAGCCGTCGAAGCCGGCGCACCCCTCGAAGCCGACGCACCCCTCGAAGCCCGGCAAGGGCGACAAGGGCCACGGCGGAGTCTTGGGCTGGCTCGGCTGGTAGCTGCGGCCCGGCGGTAACCGCCCCAGCACAAGGAACTCAGCACAAAGAACTCAGCACAAAGAACTCAGCACAAAGAACTCTGCACAAGGAAGGGGCCCTGGCAATCCCAGGGCCCCTTTCGCGTGCGGTGCTCGCGCCGCGGTCGCGCCGCGGTCGCGCGCGGCGCCGCGCGCTATGCGATCGCGCGGTCGACGATCTCCTTCGCCTCGGCCTGGACCTGCTTCAGGTGGTCTGCGCCCTTGAACGACTCTGCGTAGATCTTGTAGACGTCCTCGGTGCCGGACGGCCGCGCCGCGAACCAGGCGTTCTCGGTGACGACCTTCACGCCCCCGACCGCGGCGCCGTTTCCGGGCGCCTCGGAGAGCTTCGCGACGATCGGCTCGCCGGCGAGCTCGGTCGCCGTGATGGCATCCCCCGAGAGCTTCGCGAGCTTCGCCTTCTGCTCTTTGCTGGCAGCGGCGTCGATGCGCTCGTACACCGGGTCGCCGAACGTGTCGGTCAGTTCGCGGTAGAGCTGCGACGGGCTCTTGCCGGTCACCGCGATGATCTCGCTGGCGAGCAGGGCGAGCAGGATGCCGTCCTTGTCGGTCGTCCAGGCGGTGCCGTCCTTGCGCAGGAACGAGGCCCCCGCGGACTCCTCGCCGCCGAAGCCGACCGAGCCGTCGACGAGCCCCGGCACGAACCACTTGAAGCCGACGGGCACCTCCCACAGCGTGCGGCCGAGCGACGCGGCGACCCGGTCGATGATCGATGAGGAGACGAGGGTCTTCCCCACGGCGGCATCCGCCCGCCACTCGGGTCGGTGCGTGTAGAGGTACTGGATCGCGACCGCGAGATAGTGGTTCGGGTTCATCAGGCCGCCGTCGGGCGTCACGATGCCATGGCGGTCGGCGTCGGCGTCGTTGCCCGTGACGACCTGGAACTCGTCCTTGTGCTCGAGCACGCTCGCCATCACGTTCCTGCTCGACGGGTCCATGCGGATCTTCTCGTCCCAGTCGAGCGTCATGAACGGCCACTTCGGGTCGACCCGCGGGTTGACGACGGTGAGGTCGAGCCCGTACTTCTCGCCGATCAGCTGCCAGTAGGCGACGGATGCCCCGCCCAGCGGGTCGGCGCCGATCTTCACGCCGGCGGACTTGATCGCCTCGATGTCGATGATGTTGACCAGGTCGGCGACGTACTCCTCGCGGAAGTCATAGCCCTCGACGGCGCTCGGCTCGGCCCGCTCGACGCCCTTCAGCCCATCGGCGATCAGCTCGTTGGCGCGGTTCGCGATCCAGCTCGTGGCGTCGGTGTCTGCCGGGCCGCCGTGCGGGGGGTTGTACTTGAAGCCGCCGTCGCGCGGGGGGTTGTGCGACGGGGTCACGACGATGCCGTCGGCGAGCGGGGCCTTCTCGTCTGCGCCGCGGTGTTCCTTGTTGTACTTGATGATCGCGTGGCTCACGGCCGGCGTCGGAACGAAGCCGTCGTGCGCGTCGGTGTAGACCTCGATCTGGTTGCCGACGAGCACCTCGAGGGCGGTGGTCAGTGCGGGGCCGGAGAGCACATGGGTGTCGGCGCCGATGAAGAGCGGGCCCGTGATGCCCTGCGTCTCGCGGTACTCGACGATCGCCTGCGTGCACGCGGCGATGTGGTCCTCGTTGAAGGCGGTGTCGAGCGAGCTTCCGCGGTGGCCCGAGGTGCCGAACACGACGCGTTCAGCGGGGTTCGACGCATCGGGCTTGAGCTCGTAGTAGGCCCTCACGACCGCTTCGTCGTCGATGAGATCGGATTCCTGCGCGTACGTCCCTGCACGAGAAGTCATGGTGCCCATCCTGGCAGGGCCACGCGGCACGCGGCACCCCGGTTGACCCTGTGGGGCGATGCTGTCATGAGAGCGCTCCCTCCGCGCGCAACTGTGCGATGACGCCGTGTTTGGCCACGAGCCGGGTCGGCTCCTTTCCGGGCCAGCTGAGCCAGTAGGTGGGGCCGCGTCTTTCGATGCGGCCGCCGTTGTTGTGCAGATTGAGGTGGTGGAACTTGCACAGCAGGACACCGTCGCGGGTCTCGGTCTTGCGGTTCGCTTTGTTCTCGCCCCAGGGATGGTTGTGGTGGGCTTCGCAGGCGGAGGCGGGCATGGTGCAGCCGGGCATGAGGCACCCGCCGTCACGGATCGCCATGGCGCGTCTTTGCCGGGTGGAGAAGGTGCGTTCGGCCTTGGTGGCGTCGAGGGCCTGGCCTGTTTCATCAAGCAGCACGCCGGCGGCCGCCCCGTCGCACAGCGCGGTGATGAGTTGTGCGCCGGTGAGGGCTTCGGGTTTCCCGTCCAGCCACGCGATGCCGTCGGGAGGTGGCCCGTCACCGGGTGGGGCCGAGGTCTGGCGGGCACGGTCGGCGGTGATCGCGTTCTTCAGGTCGCCGGTGGTGACGGCGATGGTGACCGTGGGGGTGTATTTCCCGAAGACGCCTGAGGCGGTGACCCCGGCGATGAGGAAGCCGGTGAAGGTGTCGGCCAGGAGTTGTTCGTTGCTGCGGGCGTCCTGCTGGAGTTCTTCGGCGCGGGCGCGTTCCTCGTCGGTCAGGAACCGGGGTCCGCCGAGGCGGGGTGAGAGGTGGCGGAAGATCGGCGTCCAGATCTGGGCGTCGGTGAGCGGGTCGACCAGGAGGTCGTACTTCACCATGCCGTTGCCGCGCATCGACCGCTTCAGGGACCGCTGCTCGTACAGGCGGGCTGCGTTCTGCTGCGCCCAGTCCCGGTCGAGCACGGCGCGTAGGGCCTTCGCCGTTCGTGCGGCGTCTTCGGGGGTGAGCTCGCCCTCCCAGCAGTCGGCGATCAGTCGCAGCACCGCGGCCCGGTAGGCGGGGGTGGAAGCGTCGTCGCGGGGCTTGCCGAGGCCGCCGAGGATCCGGTCGCCGATCTCAGCGCTCAGCCACCCGTTCCTGGTGGCCACCGCGATGGGCGCCGACCAGTCGCCGCCGAGTGCGGAGAGCACGTCGATCGAGCGCGGCTCGGAGCCGATGTCGGAAGCGGCGACGGGCGCGACGGCCTCGGCGGTCTCGAGCATGACCCCGACGCGCACCGCTTTCTTCGCATCGCCGAGGGAGGACCCGGTGGCCTTCTGCACGAGCTCGGCGCCTGAGCGGACCCCGGCCTTGCGCGCGAGGGAGTCGGCGCCCAGCTCGTGGGCCGATTTCCGTTCGATGTCGGAGGCCACGAGTGCAATGGACGCATCGACCCGGCGCCGCAGTGCCGACAGTTCACCCAGAAGCGCCACCTCGTCGGGACCCGACAATCGCGCCACCTCGCTCGCGCACGGCAGCGCGGAGTCGGCCGCGGCGGCCAGCTCGTGCACACGTTCTGCGATCGGGGTCATGACATCACGCTACGACCTGCCACCGACATTCAACGCAGAACATTCAAATATGTGTACAACCGGCCACGCTCGCCCCTGTGTACGGAAAGATGCATAGCGTGACCAGCACCGCCAGTACGACCAGCACCGCGAGCAACGCCAGCGACACCTACAGCTACCTCGGCCCCGCCGGCACCTTCACCGAGCTCGCGCTCAAGCAGGTCGAAGAGGCGCAGGGCAAGCCGTGGCGCGCCGTCAACAACGTCGGCGAGGCGCTCGATGACGTGGTCGAGGGGCGCTCGAAGGCTGCGGTGATCGCGATCGAGAACTCCATCGACGGCGGCGTCTCGGCCACGCAGGACGCGCTGGCGACCATCCCCGGCCTGCGCATCGTGGGGGAGTACCTGGTTCCCGTCGGCTTCGTCCTCGTCGCGCGCCCCGGAACCCGCCTGGAAGACGTCAAGACGATCGCGGCCCACCCCGTCGCCTACGCCCAGTGCCGTGGCTGGCTCGACAAGAACCTGCCAGACCACTCCCACCTGCCCGCCGGAAGCAACGTGCAGGCCGCCACCCAGCTCCTCGACGAGAACGAGGACGGAGAGCCCGTCTCAGTCGCCGACGCCGCCGTCGCGCCGCCGACCATCGTCGACCATCACGCGCTCGAGGTGCTCGCCGAGAACATCATCGACAACCCGAACGCGGTCACGCGGTTCGCGCTGGTCAGCCGCGACACCGCCATTCCGAAGCCGACCGGCGCTGACAAGACCAGCCTGATCGCCGAGCTGCCGACCGACGCCCCCGGCTCGCTCGTCGAGCTGCTCGAGCAGTTCTCGACCCGCGGCGTCAACATGAGCCTGCTCGAGTCGCGCCCCATCGGCGACGCCCTCGGCCGGCACCGCTTCATCATCGACCTCGAGGGCCACATCACCGAGGAGCGCATCGCCGACGCCCTGCTCGGCCTCTACCGCTTCACGCCGCGCGTGATCTTCCTCGGCTCGTACCCGCGCGCCGACCGGCAGCCCGCCGACTTCGACCCGCGCTATGCAGACGAGGTGTTCGTCGAGGCGCGCGACTGGTTGCGCGGGCTGCTCGCCTCCGAACCGTCGGACGTGCTCGAAACCGGGGATGCCTGAGCCGCCAGCACCTCGTCGAGGCGGTCCTCCACCGCAGGCTCGAACGCATTCGCCCACACGTCGTACCCGCGGTCGTTCGGGTGGAACAGGTCGCCCGCGAACTGCGTCGCGACGCCGCGCATCCCCTCGTGCTTCATCGTGTCGTGCAGATCGACGACGCGCAGCCCGTGGCGGGCTGCCGCAGCCCGCAGAATCCGGTTGCCCGCGGTGGCCTTGCGCTCGCCCGGAAGGAAGTAGAAACTTGGCAGGTCCGCGACGATCGCGTGCGGCGCGAGCTGCTCGAGCCGCGCGAACAGCTCCTCGACCTGCGCAGAGAAGCGCTCGGGGTCCCAGCTGGCGATGTCGTTCGCGCCGATGCTGACGGTCACGATCGCGTCGGCGAGCAGCCCCGGCTTGAGGCGGGCGAAGCGCGGCAGCTCCTTCTCGAGGGCCGTCGACAGGGTCGCGCCCGAGATGCCGAGATTCACGACGCGCACGCTCTTCCCCGACAGCTTCTCGACCCGCTTCGCGATCACCCCGACGTAGCTGCGCGCAGGGCGCGAGGCGCCGATGCCCTGCGCAGCCGAGTCGCCGATCGCCACATAGAGGATGTCGCCGGGCATCTCGCGCCGCGCGCGCCAATAGGCGCTGTGCACGGGGATGTTGTCGGCCAGGATGCGCTGCCAGGTGACCTGCCGGCGCATCAGCCAGCTGTACCAGGCGTAGCCGCCACCGGCGACGGCGGCGGTGACACCGAGAGCGAGCAGAGCCTTCGAACTGCGGCGCATGGACTCAGCGTACGCGCGTGGGGCGCGGTCTCCATTCGGCTGCGCCGAGTCGACCCGCGTGCTTGGCTGCGCCGAGTCGACCCGCGTGCCCGGCTGCGCCGAGTCGACCCGCGGGGCGTCTACGCCTGCGGCACCCGCACGATCAGTGATCCGGCATCGGTGCGGAACTTCGCCTGGCGCACGACGCCGAACTCGTCGCCGTCGAGCTCGGCCTCGATCGGCTGTTCGAGCCGCACACCGACCACGGGCCCGCGGGCGTACTCGAGCACATTGGGCGAGAACCGCGACTGGATCCTGATCAGCTTGCGCCCGAGCTTCGTGTGCCGCAGCACCTGGTTCTCCCACACGAGGGTGCGGCCGATGTAGAGCCAGCCGAAGACGGTGCGCGGGTGCATGATCGCGACGTCGAGCACCCCGTCGTCGATGCGCGCATCGGGAATCAGCTCGACCCCGCCCGGCAGCCCGCCGACGTTCCCGACGAGCACCGAGTGCACGTCGAAGGTGCGGTTGAGCTCGCTCTCGCCCTTGATCCGCACTTTCGCGCGCACGGGCTTCGAGGTGATGAGCGAGCGCAGGATGCCGTCGATGTAGGCGATCCAGCCGAAGCGCTCCTTGAGGAACGGGCTGGTGTTCGCGATCATCGCGGCGTCGACGCCGACGCCCGCGACCACCATGAACGGATGCTCCGTCGCGATGTCGTCCGGCCCGGTGAACTCCGCGATGCCGACGTCGACGACGCGGTCGGCGCCGGTGAACGCCACCTCGACGGCGGCGTCCGGGTGGCCGAGCGGCAGCCCGAGGTTGCGCGCCAGCAGGTTGCCGGTGCCGCTCGGGACGATGCCGAGTGCGGCGCCCGTATGCCGCAGGGCGCCGGCGACCGAGCGCACGGTGCCGTCGCCGCCCGAGGCGATCACGAGGCGCGCCCCTGCCGCGACCGCGCGGCGTGCGGCATCCGCCCCGTCATCGTCGACCGACGTCTCGAACCACAGCGGCTTGCCCGCGCCCGTCGAGTACGCGTGGCGTGAGATCGCCTGGCGCACGCGCGCGACGTCGCCCTTGATCGGGTTGACCACCGCGGCGACGGTGTTCACAGCGGGAGCCGCGTCGCTCGCGCGCGCGAGTTCGGGCGCTGGGTCGCTCATTGGATCAAGGTACCCCGCCGATCGCGCGTGATCACGCGACGTGGCCGCCGTGCGCCCCGCCCTAGACTGATCGCGTGATCGACCCCGTTCTGCTGCGCGAGAATCCCGACGTCGTCAGAGCTTCGCAGGTGGCTAGGGGCGAGTCGCCCGACACGGTCGATGCAGCGCTCGCCGCCGACCAGCAGCGCCGCAGCGCCATCGCCGAGTTCGAGTCGCTGCGCGCCGAGCAGAACGCCCACGGCAAGCTCGTCGCGAAGGCGCCCAAAGACGAGAAGCAGGCGCTCGTCGCCCAGGCGCAGCAGCTGGCCGCGCGCGTCAAGGCCGCGCAGGCCGCCGTCACCGAGGCCGAGGCCGCCTTCGAGGCAGCCGTGCGCAAGCTCGGCAACGTCATCGTCGACGGCGTGCCCACCGGCGGCGAGGACGACTACGTCGTCATCAAGACGGTCGGCGAGATCCCGAGCTTCGACTTCGAGCCGCGCGACCACCTCGAGCTCGGCGAGCTGCTCGGCGCGATCGACATGGCGCGCGGCGCCAAGGTCTCCGGCGCGCGCTTCGACTTCCTGCGCGGCATCGGCGCCCGGCTCGAGCTCGCCATCATGAACATGGCGCTCGACAAGGCGCTGGCGAACGGCTTCACGCCGCTCATCACGCCGACCCTGGTCAAGCCCGAGATCATGCAGGGCACCGGATTCCTCGGCGCGCACGCCGACGAGATCTACCGCCTCGAAGCCGACGACCTCTATCTCACGGGCACGAGCGAGGTGGCGCTCGCGGGCTACCACTCCGACGAGATCCTCGACCTCGATGCCGGCCCGCTGCGCTACGCCGGCTGGTCGACCTGCTACCGGCGCGAGGCGGGCTCGGCCGGCAAGGACACCCGCGGAATCATCCGCGTGCACCAGTTCAACAAGCTCGAGATGTTCGTCTACGCGAAGCCGGAGGACGCCGAGGCCGAGCACGCCCGACTGCTCGGCTGGCAGGAGGAGATGATGGCGGCGCTCGAGCTGAGCTACCGCGTCATCGACACCGCAGCCGGCGACCTCGGCTCGAGCGCGGCCCGCAAGTACGACGTCGAGGCGTGGGTGCCCACGCAGGGCACCTACCGCGAGCTGACGTCGACCTCGAACTGCACCACCTTCCAGGCGCGCCGGCTGGGCATCCGCTATCGCCCCGGCGAGGAATCCGGCAGCAAGACGGCCGCGGTCGCGACGCTGAACGGCACGCTCGCGACCACGCGCTGGATCGTCGCGATCCTCGAGACCCATCAGCAGGCCGACGGCTCGGTGCGGGTGCCCGAGGCGCTGCGCCCCTACCTCGGCGGGCTCGAGACGCTCACACCGATCGCATGAGCGACGGGCACCGTCTGCTCATCGGCCTCGACGTCGACGGCACGCTCATCCGCCTCGACGAGACGATCTCCGAGGCGGTCCGCACGCAGGTCCTGCGCATGCAGCAGCTCGGCCACGAGGTGACCCTGGCCACCGGCCGCAGCTGGGAGACCGCGGCGCCGATCCTCGAGCACTTCGGGCTGACCCCGGAATACGTCGTCTGCGCCAACGGCGCGCTCGTGATGCAGCGCGACACGGCCGAGCCGAGCGGGTACCGCCGCGAGTGGGTCGAGACCTTCGACCCGAGCCAGGTGCTGCACACCATCCGCGGGCACCTGCCGCGCGGCAGCTACATGGTCGAAGACGCGACGGGCTTCCGCCGCTACACCGAGGGCATGACCGACTGGGAGCTCAGCAACGCCGAGCAGGTCGACTTCGACGAGCTGGCCGGGTTCCCCGCGAGCCGCGTGGTCGTCGTCGCCCCCGAGCTCGACACCGAGGAGTTCCTCGACATCGTGCGCGGCATGGGTCTCAACAAGGTCTCATACTCGATCGGCTGGACCTCGTGGCTCGACATCGCGCCCATGGGCGTCAACAAGGGCACGGCGCTCGCACGCGTTCGTGAAGAGCTGGGGATTCCCGGCCAGGACGTCCTCGTCGCGGGTGACGGCCGCAACGATCTCGAGATGTTCGAGTGGGCCGTCGCCGGCGGCGGTCGCGCGATCGCCATGGGCCAGGCGCCCGACGAGCTGAAGGCGGTTGCGAGCGAGGTCACGGGAACGGTCGACGACGACGGCCTCGCGAAGGTGCTCGCGACCCTCTGAGCGTGCTCGGGCCGCTCTGAGTGCGCTCGCGCCGCTCGGGCTCAGCCTCTTCCTGAGTGCGTTGCCAGGCCTGGTCTGATTAGGTGGAGATCTCGTGCGCCCCGCGCCCCCTTCGCGGTGTGCACCCGCGCGCCCCCGCGCGCCCGACCGATGCCCCCGTCGAGAGGACGTGATGACCGAGCCCACGAACGCACCCCTGCGCCCGCGGCACGGTCGCCCGGGCCGCCCCACGTCGATCGCCCGCCACGGGCGGCTCAAGCGCAGGCATCCGTTCGCCGCGCTCGGGAAGATCCTCGCCGGAATCGGGGTCGTCGCCTCGGTGAGCGCCTTCTCGCTCGCGAGCATGGCGGTCGGCGACGTCGTCACGTCGACGAAGCCCGCCGTGGTGCTCGTGAACCCGACCACGCACAAGGAAGTGACGCAGAAGCAGGGCATCGCAGCTCTGCAGGGGTCCTTCAATGTGCTTCTCGCCGGCTCCGACTCGGGCGACGGCAACGCCGCCTACGGCAAGCGCGGCGAGAACCTCAACGACGTGACGATGCTCATGCACGTCTCGGCCGACCACCAGCACATCACCGTCGTGAGCTTCCCGCGCGACATGCTCGTGCCGATCCCGTCCTGCCCGAACCCCGACGGCGGCAGCTACTCGGCCATGAGCTCGCAGAAGATCAACGTGTCGCTCGAATACGGCGGCCTCGCCTGCACCGTGCTGACGGTCGAGAACCTCACCGGCCTGTCTATCCCGTACGCCGCGGTCATCCAGTTCGACGGCGTCGTCGACATGTCGAACGCCGTCGGCGGAGTGCCGGTGTGTCTTTCCGGCCCGATCGACGACCCGTACACCGGCCTCAACCTGCCCGCAGGCAACAGCACGATCCAGGGCCAACAGGCGCTCGCGTTCCTGCGCACGCGGCACGGCGTCGGCGACGGCTCCGACCTCGGCCGCATCAGCAACCAGCAGGTGTTCCTGTCATCGCTCGTGCGCACCATCAAGTCGGCCGACACCCTCGGCAACCCGGTGAAGGTGTATTCGCTCGCCAAGGCCGCCGCGTCGAACATGCAGCTGTCGACCTCGCTGTCGAACGTCCAGACCCTGGCGTCGATGGCCGTGGCGCTCAAGGGCGCCGACCTCGCGAACATCGTCTTCGTGCAGTTCCCCACGAACTACGTGCAGGGCGGCGGTGCCGTCGCGCCCGACCCGGTCGGCGAGCAGGCGCTGCTCACGGCGCTGCAGCACGACGAGGCGGTGCAGGTGACCGGGACGACCGGCGTCGGCTCTGTGCAGGACCCCTCGCACGCATCCTCCTCTCCTTCCTCTTCGTCGTCGTCGACGCCCGGCTCGACGCCGACGTCGACCCCCACCTCGACACCGAGCACGACTGCGAGCAGCGGGTCGACGCAGGCATCGGGCTCGGGCGGCAGCACGGTCGCTCTGCCCGATCAGGTGCACGGGCAGTCGGCGAGCGACTACACCTGCTCGCGTCCGTTCGGGAAGTGACCCGCGATTCCCGGGTCTGCGGCCTGGGTAGACTCGACCCGGATGCGTGGCAGAGCGGCCTAATGCGGCGGTCTTGAAAACCGCTGACGAGCAATCGTCCGGGGGTTCAAATCCCTCCGCATCCGCCAGTGCGATCTGACGCGAGACGGCGCGTTCTGCCCCCCGATCAGGGGAAGCATCCGTTACCCCGTTGAAACCCACGGCATCACGGGCACCTATTGACGTGGGACATAATGACCACGGGGCGCCGCCTTCCCGGCGCAGATCTTGTGGGGTGCGAGTGAGCGAGTCGCGGCGTGGGAATGTGTTGCGGCATGCACGCGCCGCCGCGCGGCATCCTCTCGCCTTCGCAGGCAAGATCGCGGCATCCGTCGTCAGCGTCGCCCTCGTCAGCTCGCTCGGCATCGCCGCGCTCGCCTTCGCCGATGTGAACCGCAACATCCAGGACAACTCGCAGGTCCACCTGGTCCAGCAGAAGAGCGCGGGCCAGACCGCGCCGCCGGTGAAGAAGTCGATTCAGCCCGCGGCCACGGCGCTCGAGGGCGAGTTCAACGTGCTGCTCGTCGGCACCGACACCCGCACCGGCCAGGGTGCACAGTTCCAGAACAAGGCCGACCAGCAGGCGTCGAGCGGCGTCGGCAACAACGACGTGACGATGCTGCTGCATGTCAACGCGGCGCATACCGCGGCGACGGTAGTCAGCTTCCCGCGCGATCTGGTCCTCGCCATCCCGTCGTGCCCGAGTTCGAGCGGTGGCTGGTACAGCTCGATGTCGGCGCAGATGCTGAACACGGCGCTCACCTACGGCGGCTTGTCGTGCCCCGTGCTCACGATCGAGAAGCTGCTCGGCATCGACGACATCAACTACGCGGCAGAGATCAGCTTCGACGGCGTCGCGGCGATGTCCGACGCGGTCGGCGGCGTGCCGGTGTGCCTCGCGACGCCGATCAACGACCCCTATGTCGGTCTGCACCTGCCGGCGGGCACGACCTCGATCAAGGGGCAGGACGCCCTCGCGTTCCTGCGGTCGCGGCACGGCGTCGACGACGGCAGCGACCTCGCGCGCATCAGCAACCAGCAGAACTTCCTGTCGTCGCTGCTGCGCACCATCACCTCGGCCGGCACGCTCAGCAATCCGATCAAGCTCTATCAGCTGGCCGAGGCGGCGACGCAGAACATGACGCTGTCCGACACCATGGGCGACACGAAGACGCTGGTCGGCATGGCGGTCGCGCTCAAGAGCATTCCGCTGTCGCAGATCACCTTCGTGCAGTTCCCCGTGGTGAGCGACCCGACGAACACCAACCGCGTGGTCGCCGACGAATACGGGGCCTCGGTGCTCGCGAAGGCGATTCAAGACGACCAGCCGGTGGTGCTGTCGGCCTCCACCGGCCGCGGCACGGTGGTCGCGGGCTCGGGTGCGACGACACCGCCGGCCTCGCCGACGACGCCGGCGACCACGCCCACGACGCCGGCCGGCGGAACGAGCACGCCCTCGTCGGGCGACGTGACGCTGACCAAGGGCGCGACCGGCCAGACCGCCGACGAGCAGACCTGCACCAAGGGTGTGACGAGCTACCCGGGCGGGTAGCGGCTGGCAGCCCCGCCGCGTTGCGCCTGATAAGGTGTAACGGATGCCTGCCCCGGTGGGCATTGGAGACGTCGCATAGTCCGGTCGAGTGCACCACCCTGCTAAGGTGGAGTCCCCTTTTTGGGGACCGAGGGTTCAAATCCCTCCGTCTCCGCACTGTGATCTCCCCGATCTCTGCCCCTCGCGAGACGACTCGCGATGCGGGATTGGCGCCGGAATCCGGCACTTCGGGTCGTCTCACGCGCGCCGCGCACCCCGCGCGCGCCGCGCGACAATAGAACGGATGCCTCGCCCTCCCGCTTCTGAGCGACAGCGCATCGGCCGCACGCCGATGACGCTCGACGAGGCTCTGCGCATCGAGGCCCGAGCCGCCGCCGGAGCGCTCGACCTCAGCTCGCCGCACGTCGCCGAGGTCGTCGACGAGGCACACCGCGTGCACCTGCGGGCCGAGATCTGGGGCGGCAGCGGCGACGAGCGGCAGAGGATGCGCCGACTGGTCGGCATCGGCGCGGCATCCGTCTTGGTCTTCATTGGCGGCCTCGTCGCCTGCCTCGCCTTCACGCAATAGGCGGCTCGCAGCGCACAGGCCATCTCGCCGCTGACCGTGCGCGCAGAGGCCCCGCAGCCCGGTCGGAACCGGGGCGCGGGGCCTCCTTCTGCGCTGCGCGCGGCGCTCAGCCGCGAGCGCTACAGGTTGCGCTGCGCCTCGGCCTCGCTCTCCTCGAGCGAGTGCGCCGCAGCCTGCTGGTCGATCGGCTTCGCGATCGTCCACCACACGAACAGCGCGGCGACGATCAGCATGCCGATGCCGCCCCACAGGTTGATGTTGATGCCGCCGGCCTTGTCGAGCTCGGAGCTCGACGTGAAGGCGGCGCCCCAGATGATGCACACGATGCCGTAGATCGCGAACAGCACCGCGATGATCGTGCGCAGGTCGAAGAGGTAATTCAGCACTTTGTTGTCGTGACGAGGCATCCGAAAGCTCCTTGCGACCTAGACGAACATGAAGAAGATGTAGCAGGCCGCGGCGAGCACGAGCGCGCCGATGCCCAGGACCCAGACGTTGCGATACCAGACCTCGCCGACCGCCGAGACGCCCTCGGCCGTCGCGGCCTCGGTCGCGTCGACGACGCCGGTGACGAGCCCGACGAGCTCCTTATCGCTCTTCGGCGTCTGGAACAGCGACACGACGATGCCCACGATGAGCGCGAGCACCAGCGCGACACCGCCACCCAGGTAGCTCGAGCCCTGGCTCGAGATCGGGATGACGCCGGCCTGGTTGAGCACGAAGATCACGATCGCGCCCGCGGTGCCGGTCGCGAGACCGGCCCACCCCGCGTGACCGGTCGCGCGCTTCCACAGCAGGCCGAGGATGAAGACGGCGAACAGCGGCACGTTGAAGAACGAGAACAGGGTCTGGATGTAGTCCATGATGTTCCCGAAGTTGCCCGCGATGAACGCCGTGCCGATCGCGATCAGGGTGCCGATCACGGTGACCCAGCGGCCGACGTTCAGGTAGTGCCTGTCGGACTTGCCCGGGCGCAGCCAGCCCTGCCACAGGTCATAGGTGAAGACCGTGTTGAGCGACGACACGTTGGCCGCCATGCCCGCCATGAACGACGCGAGCAGCCCCGCGAGCGCGACGCCGAGGAAGCCGTTCGGCAGCAGCTGCTGCATGAGCAGCGGCACGACGTCGTTGTAGTTGACGTTCGAGGTGCCGCCCTCGTTCAGCTTCTGGATGCCGGGCACCGTCACGGCCGCGACGATGCCGGGGATGATGATCACGAGCGCGATGAGCGTCTTGGGGAACGCGGCGATGAGCGGCGTGCGACGGGCGGCCGACATGTCCTTGGCGCTGAAGGCGCGCTGCACCTCGGTGAAGTTGGTGGTCCAGTACCCGAACGAGGTCACGAAGCCGAGGCCGAGCACGACGCCGATGACGCTCCAGAACGAGTTGTGGATGCCGGTCAGCTCATGCGCCGGGAAGGCCTGCAGCATGTCGTGCCCGTGCGGCTGCTGGAACAGCTTCGCCTTGAGGCCCGACCAGCCGCCGGCCTTGTGCAGGCCGACGAGGGTGATCGGCACCATGGCGGCGACGATCACGAAGAACTGCAGCACCTCGTTGTAGATCGAGGCCGACAGACCACCGATCAGCGTGTAGATGAGCACGACGAGGCCGGCGATGACGATGGCGAGCCAGAGCGGCCAGCCGAGCAGCGCGTTCACGACGATCGCCATCGCATACAGGTTGACGCCCGCGAGCAGAACGGATGCCACGGCGAAGAGCACCGCCTGGAAGCGCTGCGTCGCCGGGTTGTACCTGCGGCGCAGGAACTCGGGCACCGAGCGCACCTTCGAGCCGTAGAAGAACGGCATCATGAACAGGCCGAGGAACACCATGGCCGGGATCGCGCCGATCCAGTAGTAGTGCACCGCCTGGATGCCGAACTCGGCGCCGTTCGCGCTCTGGCCGAGCAGCTCGGTCGCGCCGAGATTCGCGGACATGAAGGCGAGGCCCGTGACCCAGGCGGGCAGCGAGCGGCCCGAGAGCAGGAAGTCGAGGCTGCTCGAGACCGAGCGCCGGGCAATGAACCCGATGCCGAGCACGAGTGCGAAATACGTCGCGACGAGGATGTAGTCGATCACCCCCGCATGCAGTCGCAGGGGCGCGTCGGCGAGCACTGGCCCGCTCAAGACGCTGGCAGCTTCGTGGGCTCCGAGAGACGTCATCCATCCTCCTCGTCGAGGAGGTCCTCCTCGACTGGTTAGTTAACGGCAAATAACCCTAGGTCGAGATTCGCGTTGCGGCAAACAACGCCGCCGGGCTTTCGGAGACGGCCTCCGCCTGCTAGGCGGTTATTCGAGCTGGTGGAACTCGTGCGATTTCACGCGCTCGCCGACCTGTGACCAGGGGTGCGGCTGGTTCGCGAGCAGCTCGTCGTAGAGCGCGCGATCTACCTCGAAGTACTCATAGACGGCGCCGGATTCGTAGCGCACGGCGAGTACTCGACGGTCTGCGTCGTACCCGGCCGCGGTGATCGCGTCGGACTCGACCGGGCGCAGTTCGACCATGCCGCCTTCGTACCCCGCATGCCCCCTGATCGAACCCAAAGTCAAGCCCGAGGCGAATGTCGGTCGTCGTGCTCAGGATGGTGTCATGCAGCCAGTGCTGCACGAAGCATCCGCCGATGGAGGAGGAGATCATGACCCCGGCCGCAGTCGCCCACCAGGTTGCCGAGCCCGGCACCGTCGAAGGGGAAACCATCGAACTCGATGTGATTCCCGTCGATGACCATGGGTGGCGCGTCAGCGTGCACGGTGCCGATCGCGGCAATCCGTTCGCGCTTCTGGGCTTTGTGACGCAGGTGGGCGACGGGTTCGAGGTGTGCGTGATCGGCCGCCCCGGCGACGCGATCGCGGCTCGAACGCTCGACGAGGCGGTCGATGTGCTGCGCCCGGCACCCGACGAGCTCGACGACATCCTGGCGGGGGTGCGGCACTGACCGATCCGGCACTCGCGGCGCGGCGGAACCCTGGCGGGCAGGCATGCGCGCGGGCATCCGTCACTGATCACCCGGGCGCGCCCGTAAAGTTAACGGCGTGTCCAAGGTTCTGAGCTCACTTCCCGTCGGCGAGCGCGTCGGCATCGCGTTCTCCGGGGGTCTCGACACCTCCTGCGCGGTGGCCTGGATGCGCGAGAACGGGGCGATCCCGTGCACCTACACCGCCGACATCGGGCAGTACGACGAGCCCGACATCGCCGCGGTTCCGGGGCGCGCCGGCCAGTACGGCGCCGAGCTCGCGCGCCTGGTCGACGCGAAGTCGGCCCTCGTCGAGGAGGGCCTCGTGGCCCTGCAGTGCGGCGCCTTCCACATCCGCTCGGGCGGCAAGACCTACTTCAACACGACGCCCCTCGGCCGTGCGGTCACGGGCACCCTGCTCGTGCGCGCGATGAAAGAGGACGGCGTCGACATCTGGGGCGACGGCTCGACCTATAAGGGCAACGACATCGAGCGGTTCTACCGCTACGGCCTCATGGCCAACCCCGCCCTGCGCATCTACAAGCCGTGGCTCGACGCGAACTTCGTCAGCCAGCTCGGCGGCCGCACCGAGATGAGCCAGTGGCTCGTCGCGCACGGCTTCCCCTACCGCGACTCGACCGAGAAGGCGTACTCGACCGACGCCAACATCTGGGGGGCGACCCACGAGGCCAAGCGCCTCGAGGACCTCGACGCCGGGCTCGACATCGTCGAGCCGATCATGGGTGTCGCTGCCTGGCGCGACGACGTCGAGGTCGCGACCGAAGAGGTGTCCGTCCGCTTCGAGGCGGGCCGGCCGGTGGCGATCAACGGCACCGAGTACACGGATGTCGTGGCTCTGGTTCTTGAGGCGAACGCCATCGGCGGCCGCCACGGTCTCGGCGTCTCCGACCAGATCGAGAACCGCATCATCGAGGCGAAGTCGCGCGGCATCTACGAGGCGCCGGGCATGGCGCTGCTGCATATCGCCTACGAGCGCCTGCTCAACGCGATCCACAACGAAGACACGGTCGCGAACTACCACAACGAGGGCCGCCGCCTCGGGCGCCTCATGTACGAGGGCCGTTGGCTCGACCCGCAGTCGCTCATGCTGCGCGAGTCGCTGCAGCGCTGGGTCGGCTCGGCCGTCACCGGCGAGGTCACCCTGCGCCTGCGTCGCGGCGACGACTACACGATCCTCGACACGACGGGCCCTGCGCTCAGCTACCACCCCACGAAGCTCTCGATGGAGCGTGTCGGCGACGCCGCATTCGGCCCCGACGACCGCATCGGCCAGCTCACCATGCGCAACCTCGACATCGCCGACTCGCGCTCGCGGCTCGAGCAGTACGCGACGCTCGGCCTGATCGGCGGCGCCACGGCAGACCTCGTGGGTTCGCTCGAGCCGGGCCACGCCGACGAGATCCTCGGCGGCGTCGAGCCGCTCTCGGCGAGCGAGGAGCAGATGGAGCGGGCGACGGATGCCGCGTCCGAAGGCGCCGCGTTCGATACCGGAACCGACTGAGGCTCGCACCGGCCTAGACAGGCGGCCCCGCGAGGGGCAGTGTGAGCGAGGAGTGCCGCACTTCCAACGTCGAAAGGGCAGGGATCATGAGTGACGATTCCGAGATCGAGCAGACCGTCGTGACGGCTGTGATCTCACCGGAGGACATCCTTCAGGAGAGGCCCGAGTCGGTGCCAGAGGGCCACTACCTCGCGCGTCTCGCCAACAGCGGCGTCGGCGGCCCGAGCTATGTCGTGCTGCCGGTGCGCGAGGGCGGCGGTTCGGCCGATCGCATCACGATCAACGGCGGCGAGCACTACGTGCGCACCTTCGTGCAGGCCGACGAGGTCATGTACCGCGCCCGCGGCAACGAGATCGCGAGCTCCTGGCCATCGAAGGACTGACGCGGGGTCCGGCCGCACCCGCGGCCGGCTCTAGTGAGCGGCCTGCCCGAGCTCGATCAGGAACACCCCGACGATGATGAGCACCGTGCCGGCGACCATGACACGCGTGAATGCCTCTTTGAAGAACACGCGCCCCGCGACCGCCGTGAGGGCGAAGCCCGCCGCGGTCCAGATGCCGTAGCTGATGCCGAGCCCGATGCCCATGCGCAGGACCAGCGAGAACAGGGCGAACGACGCCGCATAGCCGACGACGACGCCGAGGTACCAGCGGCGCGAGGGCTCGACCGGCCCGTCAGGGCCGTCGTACGGCGTGCTCGCCATGCGCAGAGAGAGCGTCGCGCCCACCTCGCAGAGGATCGCGAGCGCCAGGACGACCCAGCTCATGATTCGCGCGCCGAGGTGTCGCCCGCTTCGGCGGTTCTGCGATCGTCGCGCTCGTCGTGCCCGCCGTGGCCGCCGCCGAGGTTGATCAGCACGACGCCCCCGATGACGACGACCATGCCGATGACCGTCATGGTCGTGAGTTGCTCGTCGAACAGCACGTCGGCGAGGGCCGCGGTGAGCGCGACCCCGACGGCTCCCCAGATGGCATAGGCCGTGCCGACGGGCATACCCGCGCGCAGCACTCGGCCGAACAACCAGAACGAGAGCAGGTAGCCGACGATGACGGCGGCGTACAGCCAGGGGTGGTCGATCGCACCTTCAAGGCTGAGAGAGCCGGCGACTTCGCAGACGATCGTTCCCGCAAGCAGTAGCCACCTCGTCACAGCGCAACGCTATCGCCGCCGGGGCGCGGCGGGTGGGCAGGCGCGTGCGCGGACTCCGCGCCGCACGCCGGGCATCCACCTAGTCTTCGGCGACCTGGCGCGTCGCCAGATGTTCCCAGTCATGCTCGAAGAGCTGCCCGAAGTAGGCGGCGACCCTCTCGCTCTCGATGATCACGCCTGCATCGCGGTTGCGCAGGGCGCCGGCGCTCGACCAGTTCTGGCTCGAGACGAGCACGGCCCGGCCGTCGACGACGATGCCCTTGTTGTGCACGTTGTTCTGCAGCTTCACGCTGCCCGCCACGTCGAGCCCGAGCGTCTGGAGCTGCTCGAGGTAGCCGACGGTCTCGTACTCGCTCATGATGATGCGCACGCCCACCCCAGCCCTCTGCCGATCGATGACGGCCTGCACCAGGTCGACGAACGCCCGGTTCGTGGCATCCGTCGTCTTGGGCAGCTCGATGTACTGGAACTGCAGGCAGAGGGTCGCCGTCGCACTCGCGATCAGCCTCTTCACGGCGTCGACGTAGCTGCCGGCATCGGGGGTGAGCACGGGCGTGATCGTCATCTGATCGGTGATCGTCTGCGCCGCGAAGAATCGCGCGAACGGGGGAGTCCGGGCTGCCGGCCGCAGCAGCTGAGGCTGCCGGAACGCGGCGGCGGACTGATTGTGCTGGGCCGCCACCTCGTAGTCGTTCTCGAGATAGGCGGCGAGCGTCGTGGTGAGCTCGGGGCTGCGCACGACGACGTGCCAGTCGCGGTCGCCGGCGCGCGCAGCATCCGCATCGGCCTTCACATTGACCGGGTCGATGTCGGGCTGGTTCGAGTTGTTCCAGTTGCCGCTCGAGACCCAGACGGCCGCCGAATCCCGCGCAGCGACCTTGATGTGGTACGCCGTCTGGAAGACGGTGGCGGTGGCCATCGGGTCCATTCCCGACAGCGCCCACGCCTGCCTCAGCTCGTCGCCGAGCGCCTTCTCGAGCGCCGCGACGGTCTGCTCATCGGTCTGGTCGGCGGTCGGGTTCCTCGACGGGTGATCGAGCGTCATGGTGACCTTCTTGCCCGCGGCGGCCTTCTCGAAGGCGGCGAGCACGTGCGCTGAGGTGAAGTCGTAGAGGCCGATCACGAGCTCGTGCTCGGTCGCAGCGAGGAACGTGCCGAGCTGCGACCACCCTGCGTCGGGCGAGGCGGCGAGGTCGACCGTGAGCTCGCCCGACACGGGCGCGAGCGGCACGCCGGCCGGCGGCGTGTACGGCAGCTGCTGCCTCGTGGCGGCTTCCGCACGCAGATCGGGCGATGGGGCGGGGGATGCCTGGCCCAGACGATCCCCGACGACGATCTCACCCTCGAACTCGGGCACCTTCCCCAGGTCGGGCGCGGTGGCGCCGGCAGCCGTGTACGCGGCCGGGTCGAGCAGGGCGGCCCGCTTCCGTGCCGACGCGACCCGCACGTCAACGGGGTGCCCACCCACCTCCGAGGGCAGGCCGTGGGGCGCTTCCGCGTCGACGGTGACGATGATCGCCGGCGTCGCTGTGACCCAGCCGTCGACGAGCTCGAAGCCGGGCCTCACACTGAGCACTTCGGGCAGTCTGAAGGCGTCGAGGCGGCGCTCGATCAGGGCGGCGAGATCACGAAGCGCGGCGGAGGAGTCGGTCACGGCGGTGACCATACCCCGCACGGGTGACATCGCGGCGTGCCGCCGCGCATCACTCCCCGACGAGGAGTCGCCGCAGCTCAGCGGCCGTGAGCGAGCCCGGCGCGCGGCGTTCCGCGGCGGCCTGGCGGGCGAGGCGCTGCAGCCCCTCGTTGATCGGC
Source organism: Gryllotalpicola kribbensis (assembly GCF_039538245.1). Lineage (NCBI taxonomy): Bacteria > Bacillati > Actinomycetota > Actinomycetes > Micrococcales > Microbacteriaceae > Gryllotalpicola > Gryllotalpicola kribbensis. The sequence goes on along the minus strand of NZ_BAABBX010000001.1, from coordinate 158,686 downwards.
GCCGATACGCCCGACGAGCGGGCGATGCGCACGATCTCGCCGTTCAGATAGTCGGTCTCGATCGAGCCCGAGCCGCGCGCGAGCGACTGCCACGACGAGCCGCCGAGCGGGCCGTCGACGCCGGGCACGGGGCGCACGTCGAAGATGCCGCCGCGCCAGAGCTCTTCCTCGTCGTCGGTCGGGATGCCTATGCCGGCCGCGGCATATACGGCGAGGCCCTCACGGTGGGCGAGTTCGTACAGCTCGTCGGCGGCCGGGTCGGACGCCTCGCCCGAGGTGCCGACGAGCGCCTGGATCGCGTTCCCGAGGTTGCTCAGCAGCTTCCGGTGCTTCCACCCCAGCACATCGTCGACGAGGTGCACGCGGAAGGACGCGCGCTCCCAGTCCGAGCGGATGATCTCGAGCAGCTCGACCTCGGCGGCCTGGTCGCCCGGCGCCCCGTACCGCCCGATGATGAACAGCCCGCTGACCGGCGCGATGCGCACCGTGAACTCGCCCGGCGCGAGGTGCACGGCGGGCAGCCACACGCAGACCCCGTACACCCGGCGGAAGTAGCGCAGCGCGAGCCGCTCGGCCTCGACGCCGTTGAGCGCCGTCAGCACGGGCAGCAGTTCGCCGGCCGTGCCGACGACTTCGCCCGACGCATCCCGCACCGGCCGGTCGACCCACTCGAGCAGAGCCGCCTGCAAGTGGTGGGTCTTGGTGGCGAAGACGAGAACGTCATCGGTCGTGAGCTCGGCCTCCGCCGCGCTCGTGGCGACCGGCGCGTCGACGCGCACCTCGTCGTCGGGTGAGCGCAGCACGAGGCCCCTGGCCCTGATGGCCGCCGCATTCTCGCCACGGGCGACGACGAGCGGGGGAGTGCTGGTGTGCTGGGCGAGCCGCGCTGCGAGCGTTCCGCCGATGGCGCCGGTGCCGACGATGACGTATCTCATCGGTGTCACTCTATGCACCGCGCGGGGTGAACGTCGGCGCACAGTGCTAGAACTGCCGCATGCCCGAACTGCCCGAGGTGCACGCGCTCGCCGCCGATCTCGACGCGCGCCTCAGGGGCCGGGTGGTCCGCCGCCTCGACATCCTCGCGATCTACGCGCTCAAGACCTTCCAGATCTCACCCGACGCGCTCATGGGCCGCGCCATCGCAAGCGTGACCCGTCACGGCAAGTTCCTCGACATCACGATCGGCGGCTCGGGCGACGGCTCCGGCGGCGGCGAGCCGGTCCATCTCGTGCTGCACCTCGCCCGCGCAGGCTGGGTGCGGTGGCGCGACGGCGAGCCCAAGACGAGCGCACGCCGCGGCCGCAGCCCGAGGAACCCGCTCGCCGCCCGCCTCGTGCTCGAGCCGGACGGCGCCGGTCTCGACATCACCGAGGCCGGCACCAAGAAGAGCCTTCAGCTGCACCTCGTGCGCGACCCGAACGACATCGAGCGCGTGCGCACCCTGGGCCCCGAACCGCTCGCCCCCGAGTTCACGAAAGACGTCTTCGCAGGCATCCTCGCGGCTGCGGGCAGATCGCAGATCAAAGGCGTGCTGCGCGACCAGGCGACCATCGCGGGCATCGGCAACGCATACAGCGACGAGATCCTGTGGGCGGCGAAGATGTCGCCGTTCAAGGCCGCCGCGATGACGGATGCCGAGAGCGACCGCCTCTACGACGCCCTGCAGTCCACCCTGCGCGAGGCGATCGCCCGCTCAGAGGGCCTCGCGGCGAGCGAGCTCAAAGCCGAGAAGCACGAGGGGCTGCGCGTGCACGGCCGGGCAGGCGAGGCGTGCCCGGTGTGCGGCGCCACCATCCGCCAGGTGATCTTCCACGACTCGAGCCTGCAGTACTGCCCGGGCTGCCAGACGGGCGGCAAGATCCTCGCCGACCGGGTCCTCTCGCGCCTGCTGAAGTAGCGGAGCGCGCCGGGAAACGGCGCACGCGCACGATCGGCCGACGAACGCGGCGTAGCGTGAAGGGACGATGTCTACCGCCGGTTCAGCGCCCACGTCATCGTTGACGGACCCCGAATCCCGGATCGAGCTGCTCCGGCGCCCGATCGGGCGCCAGGTGCTCGCCGTCGTGGCCCTCTATGCGGTCTCGCGCGTGTTCTCGACGGTGCTGCTCGGCATCGGCATGCTGGTCGTCGTGGCGCACGGCTGGCACCTGCCCTGGCTCACCGAGACGCCGTCGTTCGAGCTGACGCCGCGCGGCTGGTCGCCGCACGTTCCGAGCTTCACCGACATCTCCGCCATGTGGGACAGCGCCCACTACGACTCGATCGTCCGCCACGGCTACCCCAGGGTGCTGCCCCGCTCGGCGGACGGCACGATCGCTCCCAACAGCTGGGCGTTCCTGCCGCTCTACCCGCTGCTCGTCGGCGCGGTGCAGTGGGCGCTCGGCACCGGGTTCGCGGGCACCGGTGTGGTGGTCTCGATCGTCTTCGGCGGCGTCGCGACGGTGATGCTCTATCTCGTGGTGCGCGACCGGGTCGGCCAGCGCAGCGGCTGGTTCGCGGCGACCCTGTTCGCGTTCGGCCCGCTCGCTTTCGTGCTGCAGCTCGCCTATGCCGAGAGCCTGTTCCTCTTCCTGTTCTTCTCGGCGCTCTATCTCATGCAGCGGCGGCAGTACGGCTGGCTGCTCGTTCCCGCCGTGCTCGCCGCGTTCGCGCGCCCCGGCGCCCTGGCGCTCACCCTCGCGCTCGCCATCGTCTTCGTCGTGCGCTGGCGGCGGCGGGCTGTGGATGCCTTCCCCGCGGCCGAGCGCGTGAGACTCGCCATCGCGGTGCTCGTGACCGGCCTCGCCGGCAGCGCGTGGCCGGCGATCGCCTGGGCGGCCACCGGCGTGCGGAACGCGTACACCGCCACCGAGCTGTCGTGGCGCGACGGATTCCTCGGCCACACCGACTTCAAGCCGTTCACCGCCTGGTTCGAGCTCGGCTGGCGCTACCTCGGGGTCGTCGGGGTGCTCATCATGGTCGCGGCGGTGGTGCTGCTTGCGCTGTGGGTCGGCAGGCGGGGCATCCGCTCGCTCGGCGTCGAGATCCTCGCGACGTGCGTGTCCTACGCTCTGTACCTGCTCGCCGTGTTCATGCCGCAGCAGAGCGTGTTCCGGGTCGCGATTCCGCTCGCGCCGCTTCTGGGCGACCGCGGCATCGTCGATCGCCCGTGGCTGCGGCGCACGCTGCTCGCCGTCGCGATCGCCGCGCAGCCCGTGTGCGTGGCGGTGCTGTGGTTCTACGCGAACCCGTGAGCCGCGGCGCTCAGACCGCCGCGCGGATCGCCGCGACGAGTTCGGCTTCGCGCCCGACCAGGTCGTCGAACCAGGCGACGGGGGCGAACGCCTCGAGCTCATCGCGCGGGTGACCGCCCGTGCCCACCGCGATCCAGGGAATGCCGGAGCCGACCGCGCAGGCGCCGTCGTTCACCGTGTCGCCGACGATGACGGCGCGCGGATGCCGCGCCCGAGCGGCCTTCGCCATCTCGACGCGGTCCGCCCACTCCCGGCCGAAATACGCAGCATCCCAGTCGAAGAGACTGACGTCGAGGCCCGCCGACTCGAGCTTCATGCGCGAGACGGGGCGGCCGTTGCCGGTCAGCACCGAGTTGACGAGGCCTGCCTCGGCGACAGCGGCGATCGCCTCGGCCGCGCCGGGAATCGCCACGCGCGGCACCTCGAGGAAGTGATCGACGTAGAGCCGATCGATGGCGGCCTCGAGCGTGGCGAGGTCGTCGGGCACCGGCATCCCCGCATTCTCGAACAGGCGCCCCCACACCATGCGCTCGGTCGCCCCCGCGCCGAAGCCGGGCCGCTCGAGATCGACGCCGAGCACCTCGCGGATCGCGCGCATCTGCATGCGCGAGCCCTCGCCGCGCGTCTCGTGCACGAGCGTGCCGTCGATGTCCCAGAGGACGACGGGCCTGTTCGCCGGCGTGCGCGCGTCGTGGGGGCGATCGGGTGCGGGGTCGGATGCCTGATCGGGGAAGCTCACACGACCAGCTTTTCACCCGGCGGCATCCGGGTCGTCTCGCCGGCCTCGCCCGTCCTCGATTTGGGCGGCGCGGTGTGCCCCTGTTATCCTTTTCAGGTTGCGTTCGCGCCTGTAGCTCAATGGATAGAGCATCTGACTACGGATCAGAAGGTTGGGGGTTCGAGTCCCTCCAGGCGCACCCAACGCACAAGGCTCGAACCTTGGCCCACAGAATCAATGGCCGGGGTTCGGGCCTTGTCCGCGTCCGCGGCCCAGGTGAGCGCGTCGGCGTTGACGGTGGGATCGAGCAGCATCTCGAAGGGGCGGGCGTTCTCGACGCGCAGCTCGTCGTCCTCATCGACGTAGACCTTGGTGAAGAACGCCTGGTTGCACAGGCGTCGGTTGGCGTCGTCGCAGCGAGCGTAGATGTCGGCGCAGTTCCCGAGCAGGTTCAGCGCGTCGTCCAGGTGGGCGCGGGCGTCGGTGTATTCGCCGTGGTGCGCGTCAAGGCGACGGGTCACCTGGTCGAGTTCGCCGAGGATGCGGTCTTGCTCTCGTTTGAGGACGGCGAGCGGGATCGCGTCGGCGTAGTGGGCCTGCATGAGCCGGTCCTGCTCGTGCTCCAGCCGGTCACGGTTGGCGGTGAGCTGGGCGAGCTCATCCGCTTCGGCCGACATGAGCCGGTCGAACTCATGGTGCAGCTCAGCCACACTCTGAACTGGCTGCTGGACTACGTCAAGGCGAACGGGCCGAAGTACCTGATCCAGGTCATCGAGGGCGTCAGGACAGGGAAACTCGTGACCTACACAAACTCGGGTGACTCGCTCAATGCGATCAACCACAACCACCACTTCCTGGTCGATCCCGATCAAGCGTTCTCAATGTGGGCCTCCATCGACTCGATCATGAGATATGTGATGAAGCCATGACGGCGAGCGACATCGGTGTCTCCACGCGCCGCCCGCGAATCTCACCGCTCCGGTACCCCGGCGGCAAATCAGCGTTGTACTCGCGCCTTCGCAAGATGATCCGGGACATGGACCTAGCAGGCTGCACCTACGTCGAGCCCTACGCGGGCGGCGTCGGAGGGCTAGACCAAACTGGCAACTACAAGATCGACGCCCGCTTCAACCGGGACGGCCTCGCTGAACGTATCCGCATACTGTCGCTCTATGCGGAAAACATCGTCCCGACCTCGCGCGATGGCATCGACGTCATTTCTGAGTACGCCCCAAAGGACGATGTCTTCATTTACGCCGACCCGCCCTACTTTGAGAAGGCCGGGTCGTTGTACCTCAACGCCTTCTCTGCAACCGACCACGAAGACCTTGCGAGAGTCCTCGACTCCGTCGCAGATAGACCATGGGTTCTTACCTACGACAACGCTCCACAGGTAGCGGAGCTCTACGCGGCACGCCGCCGTCGAGAGTTCGAGCTCCACTACTCGGCGCATCGTGTCGGCAAGGCCACTGAGGTCGCCGTGCTCTCTGAGTCCGTTCCAGAGATTGGACAAGGCTGGCCGCTCACGCCGACAACGTAGACGCAGCCCGCTCCGACGCGACGAAGGATCGCCACCGCAGAGGGAGGCGCGAGAACTACGCCTCCTCGCGCTCCGGCGGCTGGATCATCAGCAGGTTTGAGATGCCGCCTTGATTCACGCAGTCCTCGGCGAGGCCGTGAACGTGCCAGTAGTAGTCGAGCGCCGGCTCGATGGCGTTCACGGTTGTCTCAACCGGCGTGTAGCGGTGCAGCGGGACTGAGACACCGTCGTAGGTGAAGCCCATGTTGTCCTTCGTCAGAATTGTCAACGGCTGCTCGCCGGTCCACTCGATCCCAAGACGCACGTCGTACTCGTCGTTGTTGGTCGCCTCCGCCGTGGTCCTCACGAGCGCCATCAGGTCGGCGATGGCGCACTCAATCGCGGCAGACTCCACCTGCCAGCCCTCGAAGTACCCGTCGCTGCTCATGCGATGCCCGCCGACAGCCGCGGCAATCGTGACCGAGCCGTCATGATGAATGCTCATCCAGGCTTCTCTCCAGACCGAGCGTTCACCGATCGCCGTGTTCACAGCGACCCAGCGCCGCAATCCCGGACGCGGGTTGTCACGGTCGACGTTCTCGAGCGGGTGGATGCCTCCGCGTCCGGCATAGGTCAGTGCCAGCCCCACGGTCTTCGTCAGCACCGCTCGCGTTTCCTCGCGAGTCAGCCTGTCACGGAGGCGAGGGATGCGAGGGTGGGCAACCGCGATCAGCCAGGCGCGCTTGTCGGAGTCTCTGCCTGTTGCAGCCTCGCCGTACAGGGAATCCAACGCCTCAGTCGCGTGTCGGCGCTCGTCGAACCGAGCCCGGTACATCGCCTCGATCTGCCGTTCCCTCATCCACACGGTGTCTGAGTCGTTTCGCACTGGCGCCGCGAAGTAGTCGTTCTTGTAGATCAAGTGCGGCCCGTCGATGCTCCCGGGCACCTCCACCACGACGGCCCGGTTCCCCTCGGCTCCGAGACTATGCACGTTGAGCCCGAAGACAGGCGGTGAGATGGCGGTGATCGCCGCGCTCCGCAAGGAACGCTCGTATGCCTCGTCCAGCTCACCTGCGTCGACTCGTTCGACCGCCGCCTTCTGCGACTCGCGCACACCGAACACGATGATGCCTCCACCGCTGTTTGCCATCGCGGCAACGTCTTTCGGGAAGTCTGTCTGCGGCAGCCCTTTCGCCGGCGGCAGCTCCGCCTTCCAATCCAGATCGTTCGCCTCTACGACGCCCGCGGTCACCGCCGCATCGAGCAGGTCATCGGTCAACGGTGACGGTGCGAGGCCGAGCGCTCGGTGTAGAGCTGTGAACGTCATGGCCCCCAGCGTAGGGAGGATCGCCGACACGACCTGCGGAGAACTTCGCTCCCTCTCTTCCTCCTGTCCCCGGTCAGTCGTACAGTGGAAGGCGAGGCAGGTTTCCTTCTCTGCGGGTCCCTCGGGACAGGGCCCTTCGGGGCGATCATCCACGTACTGCCTCCTCGACGGAGAACTACGTGTTGATGAGAGGCCCGACCATGCTTCGCCTACTCTGGGCGATGAGCGTCCGCACCCGCTACTTCCTGCGGCGCTACATGCCCACCAACATCCTGCTCGACCTGATCCGCACCCGCCGCGGCCTGAAATGGGGGATCCCCGCGATGCTCCTGGCCGCGCCCTACCTGCTCGCCGCGAGCATCTGCACCAACCTCCTCGCAGACGGCGGCCCCGGCTGGCTCAGCCTGCTCGTGCTCCTGCTCATCTGGAACGCGCTCAAGTTCATCGTCATGGGGCCGGTCAGCCTCGCGCTGCTGGTCCGCGTTCGCATCCAGGAGGCCGTCGCCCGCTGCCGAGCCCGACGTCAGGACGACGCGATGGAGTCTGTCGCCTATACGGAAGCGAGCGTGGCCTGATGCGCGCCGCGATCGACACCCGCACCGTGGTCCCCAACCGCGCAGCGCACGAGCGGCAGCGGGAAGCCTGCGAGCGGCCGGGGAAAGTTCTCAAACTCTCCACGAAGGTTTACAACGGCTCTGAGCGAACGAGCGCGACGACTCGGTGAGGCTACGAGATCGCGTCGTCGGAGCGGTTCCGCCTCACGGTGTCGGCGACTTCGGGGATCAAGCCGAAGTCGGTGAGGAGCTGGCCGATCTGGGTGTGGTCGAGGCGCTTAATGATGCGATTGCCGACGAACTTCGGGCCGGGCAGTTCCACTTCGTTGCCGTCTCGGAGGCGTGCGGTGGCCTTGAGCAGGAAGCGGAGGTCGTAGGTGGAGTTGAACACCTCGGGGATTCCGCGGTCGATGCCGAGCAGCTGGTAGGCGGCTTCCATGCCGGTGCGCACGGAGTACTCGGTGGTGAAGATGGTGTCGCGGGTCGTCTCGGCGAACTGTCCGATGAACGCGAAGTTCACGGCTCCCTCGGGCACGACGTCGGGACGGTCGCCGGCTTTGCGGGGCATGAAGAACGAGGTGACGTAGGGCATCATGACGGGCACCGTCTTGGCACCGTCGGCAGCCAGCCTCGGGATGTCCGAGGCGGGCACGCCCATGTGGTACAGCCACTCCTGGGTGATCTCCTCGCCGGTCGACTCCTGCATCGTCTTGCCCGTGTAGTCGCCGGGGACATCGACGAACAGTCCGTACACCCAGACGACGATCTCGTCATCCGCCTGCGCCTTGAAGTGCGGCTGCCGGTTCACGGTCCAGCTCATCAGCCAGGCGGAGTCCTTCGCGGTGACGATGCCGCCGGTGACGACCTTGCCTGCGAACGGGTCGCGCTTGGCGATCTTCTCGATGTAGGAGGGGATCTCGGGGCCGACGGTGGTGACGGTCGCGGACTCCCACTTGGTCTTGGGGATGTCGCCGGCGAACACGTCGGGACGCCCGAAGGAGGGATGCTTGGCTGCGATCCGTCGCCACAGGTCCCAGGCCGGCGCCGGGCCTTCGTCGAGCTTCGCGGCGCGGTGGTGGTTGCCGTCGTCGGAGTTCTCGGTGAGCGAGCCGATCGTCGCGAGGACGAGGTCGTCCGCACCGAGGTCGACGCCGCCTTCGACTCCGTCCTTGATCCAGTGGATGCGGGTGGCCTGCTTGCGGTCGCCGTCGAAGGCGAAGTCGATGTCGGTGACCTCGGTGGAGAACTCGAACCTCACGCCCTGGTCGAGCAGCCACTTGTACATCGGGAGCACGAGCGACTCGTACTGGTTGTACTTGGTGAACTTCAGCGCCGACAGGTCGGGCAGGCCGCCGATGTGGTGCACGAAGCGGTGGAGGTAGAGCTTCATCTCCAGGGCGGAGTGCCAGTTCTCGAACGCGAACATGGTGCGCCAGTACAGCCAGAACTTGCTGTCGAGGAAGTCTTCCCCGAACACCTCGTCGATGCGCTTGTCCTCCATCTCCTCGCGGGAGGCGAGGAAGACCTTGACCATGTCCTTCTGTGCCTTGTCGGTCAGCCCGAACTCGTTGTTCGTGACGAACTCCTCGCCCTGGTTGTGCGTGACGCGGTTGAGGGAGTAGTTGGGGTCGTCCTTGTTGAGCCAGTAGAACTCGTCGAGCACCGACCCGTCGACCTCGAGCGACGGGATGGTGCGGAAGAGGTCCCACAGGCACTCCATGTGGTCCTCCATCTCCCTGCCGCCGCGGATGACGAAGCCCTTCTCGGGCTTGCGAATGCCGTCGAGCGCCCCGCCTGGCAGGTCGAGCCGTTCCAGGATCGTGATCCTGTTCCCGGGGAGCTGTCCGTCGCGGATCATGAACACCGCCGACGCCATCGAGGTCAGACCCGCCCCGACGAACCAGGCGGTTTTTTTCTCGACGTCTTCGGGCTTGCGGGGGCGGGCGAAGGCCTCGTAGTTGCCGCTGCTGTAGTACATGTCACTCTCCCGTGTTCGTGTAGTCGTAGAAGCCGTGGCCGGTCGCGATGCCGAGCTTGCCCTGGTCGATGTAGGTCGCCTTCAGCCACTCCGCGAGGGGCTTCGCCTCCGGTCCCGCGTTGGAGAGGATGTTGTACGGAGTGGTGAGACCGATGATGTCGGTGATCTGGAGGGGGCCGAGCGGGGCTCCGGTGGCGATCCGCCACACGTTGTCGATGTCCTTTGGCTCGGCATAACCGCCGGCCGCGAGTGCGTAGCTCGCGTTGAGGAAGGGCACCAGGAGGGAGTTGAGGACGTAGCCGGCCTTCTCCTTGTGGATTGGGATCGGCACCATGCCGATCTCTCCGGCGAAGGCGACGATCTCGTCGAAGACGGCCGGGTCCGTGTCGGCGGTCCCCATCACCTCGGCGGTGTTGTATTTCCACACCTGGTTGGCGAAGTGGAGCGCGAGGAACTTCTCCGGACGTCCGGTGAAGTCCTTGAGATCGCTGGGCAGCAGCGTCGACGAGTTCGTCGCGAAGATCGTCTTCTCGGGCGCGACCTTCCCGAGCTTCTCGTAGGTCTCCTGCTTGAGCGAGAGGATCTCCGGGATCGCCTCGATGACGAGGTCAGCGTCCTTCACCGCGTCGGCCAGGTCGGCACTGTAGCGGACGCGATCCAGCGCTGCGACAGCTTTGCCTTCGGCATCGCCCGCGACACCGTCCACCCGGTAGGTGTCGGCGAGGCCGGCGAAACGCTGCCGCGCCTTCTCCAACACCTCGTCGCTGATGTCGTAGGCCGTCACCGCGAAACCGCTGTAGGCGGTCTGGAAGGCGATCTGGGAGCCCAGCACTCCCGTCCCTAGAACCGTCACATGAGTGATATCAGTCATCGTTGGTTGCCCTTCTGTTGTTGGTTGGCACCAGCCTGCGTCTTCGACGACGCCGGCCCGGCGAGAATGAGGTGGACCTGATCGTGCAGGTCTTGGCGGGCATCGCGCCCTGGATGTGCCTGGGTCGATGAGCGCGCGATGCCCAGGTGCAGGACCGCGAACACGGAGGCTGCGGTCAGTCGCGCGGAGTCGGCATCCATCTCGGGGGCGGCAGCGAGCAGTCGTGTCGCGATCGTGTCCTCCATTTCGGCGACGATCGCGAGTCCCTCGGCACGGTATCGCTCGGATGCGGGGCCGAAGAGCAGCTCTCGCTGATACGCAGCACTGTTCTCCGGCGACGCCATCGACGCGTCGAAAACCGCCATGACAATCGATTGGACCGCGTCCACGGCGTCCATCGGTCTCGCCGCGGAGCCGACGCCTTCAGCGATGGCCTCACGGAACATACGGTTATAGATCATGAGAAGCAGTTCGCTCTTGGACGCCGCGTATCGAAACACGGTGCCCGCTGCAACTCCGGCGCGGTCGGCCACTTCCTGCGTCGTCGCGGCCGCGAAGCCGCGCTCTGCGAACAGCTCAGCCGCCGCGGCGAAGATTCGCTCGTGCTTGAGCTGCATGTTCCTTTCGCGACGGCCCAGGACCTGCGGCGCCGTCATGAGATCGCCCTTTCGTCCACAAGAATGAGCGTACTCATTATCGAGGAGCGCGCAACACATGCGACCTCGCTGTCGTAGGGTCCGCACGCGCACGTCCGATACGTGCGATTGACCGGTCATGAGTGTCTCCAGGCCGATCACCGCGACGGGCGCGTGCACGCCGGCTGGGAGCGGGGTGTGAATCGCCCTGGGTTTCGTTCCTATTGGTTTCCGAGGCTGGCCTCTGCCAGTTCGGGTGGTTCGTGGTCAGCGTAGAAGGCTGCCTCGACTTCTGCTGGGGTGCGGTAGTCGAGTTCGGAGTGCAGGCGTTGGTTGTTCCACCACCAGACGTACTCCAGGGTGGCGACTTCGACCTGCTCAACGGTCTTCCACGGGCCGCGGCGGCGGATCAGCTCGGTCTTGTAGAGCCCGTTGACGGCTTCGGCCAAGGCGTTGTCGTAGGAGTCGCCCACGGTTCCGGTGGAGGGTTTCGCGCCGAGCTCGAGGACGCGGTCGGTGTAGACCATGGCCATGTAGTTCGAGCCGTGGTCGGAGTGGTGGGTGAGCCCGGCAAGGTTGCCGCCGGCGCCCCACGCGGCCATCTCGAGGGCCTGCAGGGGCAGGATCTCGGCCTTGAGGGTCGAGGCGACGTTCCAGCCGACGATCTTGCGGGTGTGCACGTCAGTGATGAACGCCACATAGGCGAATCCGGACCAGGTGGCCACGTAGGTGATGTCTGCCACCCACAGCCGTGCGGGCGCCTCGGCGGCGAAGCGGCGCTTGACGAGGTCGGCCGGGCGGGCGCCTTCCGGATCGGGGCGGGTCGTGTAGATCCGCTTGGAGCGCTTCACCCCGTGGAGTCCCAGGGTGCGCATGATGCGCCCGGTCTGGTCGCGGCCGATTGCCCAGCCCTGCCGCTTCATCAGCTGGTGCATCTTGCGGGTGCCGTACACGCCGTAGTTCTCGGCGTGGAGGCGGGCGATCTCCTCGCCCAGCAGCCCGTCGCGGGTGGCGCGCGCCGACGGCGGCCGGGCTTTGGCGGCCCGGTAGCCGCGGGCGGTGAGGAACCCACAGTCCGTCGCACCCAGGGTGCGGCAGATGGCCTCGACCCCGAAACGATGCTTCATCACATCGATGAAGGCGATCATCTCGTCGTGGGGCGGCCTGGTTCCGCGGCGAAAAACGCCGACGCGGTCTTCAGGATCTCGTTGGCTCTCTTCAGCTCGGCGATCTCCCGCTTGAGCTGCTTGATCTCCGCCTGCTCGGCGGAGGTGACTCTCGGCCGCTGGCCGGAATCGATCTCGGACCTGCGGCGCCACTTGCGCAGCGTCTCGGGCCCGATGCCGAGCTTCGTGGCGACATGACGGATCGCCGCGTACTCGGTCTCGTGCTCAGGAAGCGCCTCCTCGAGCATCCTGAGCGCACGCTGCCGGAACTCCGGCGCGAACTGACGGGGCATGATTCATCCTCGCAAAGGAAGCGGAACCAAACCCAGAGCGATTCACTCTGGAGCAGAGCTGGGTGGACGTCAATCGTTCGCGGAGCCTTACGGGTCCGGTCCGAACGGCTGCCACCACCGCCGTGGCCGAGGTTGACATGGCGTCATGTTTTCGATCAGGCGCGCCCCGCCGTTATGTGCCCCGTGCGTTCGCCGGCAAGTGTCACGCCTCGATGGATGGCATTCGAGCGACCCAAGGCCCACATGCATTGAACCGCACAGGCGGGGTGAAACACGAAACATGAGGCGCCTTTGGCGCTGAATCTCGCGGTGTTAGGAACTGGCCTGTTCTTGGCGTACTGTTCTGCTGATTTGGACGGACTCTTCCCATTCGCGCATGCGTTGCAGGGCGGGTTCGCCGATGGTTCGAAAGGTGGCGTCGACGAGGCTCTCGGTGAGGGCGAGGACGGCGACGAAGGTGTCGAAGGGGGCGGCGTCGACGCGGACTGGGAGGACGATGTCGGCGTCTTCGGCGGCAGGGGAGAGCTCTTCGTCGGTGATGAGCAGGACGCGGGCGCCACGGTTCTTGGCGAGGGTGACGATTTTTCTGGCGGTGGTTTCATAGCGGCGCATGTCGAAGACGATGGCGGTGGCGTTGCGGTCGAGTCCGAAGTAGAGGGCGGCGTCGCGTCCAAGGGGTTCTTCGGCTACGGTTACCCCGCCTTGCAGCTGGTCGAGCTGCAGGCCGAGGATGCGGGCGATGTAGCGAGAGAAGTAGCCGCCGGAGATGACGATGCGCTCGGAGGCGGCGATCGTTTTGACTGCGGCGTCGAACTCGCCGGGTGGGACGGTTTCGAGCACAGTGCGGACGACTTCGGATCGGGCGATCAGAGAGCGGTCGAGGGCTGTCTCGGGGGTGGAGCTAATGCTTTTCTCGGCGCGGCTGACGGGGCTGTTGCCGCGCCCGGAGAGTTCTTGACGGAGTCGTTCTTGGAACTCGGGGTAGGTGCCGATGTCCAGGCGGGACAGCAGGCGTAACACGGTGGGGGTACTGGTGCCGGCGGTCTTGGCGAGGGATGCTGCGCTTTTCAGCCCGGCACTGGGGTAGTCGGCCAGCAGGGCGCGGGCGACTTTCTTTTCGGCGGGGCTGAGGAGATCCATGCGGGCGAAGAATTCGTCCTTGATCGTCCCGGTCACGATCGCGTCCTTCCCTCAGTAGCGCGGTCGTTGTTCATCATGTCAGTGTGATGATTTTCTCGCCGTCGCGGTAGGCGGCGAACATGGCTGGGGAGTTGTGTGCGATGACGAGGTTGCCGTGGGCGTCCGCGGCGATGAGGCCGCCGGAGCCGTCGTGGGCAGTGAGCTCGGTGTCGATGGTGGCTGCGACGGCGGCGGGGAGGGCGGCGTGGAGGTAGCGCATGCGGGAGGTGACGTCGTGGGCGACGGCTCCCTTGATGAATGCTTCGCCTTCTCCGGTGCAGGAGACCCCGGCGAGTCCGTTGCGGGCGTAGGTGCCGGCGCCGATGATCGGGGTGTCGCCGACGCGGCCGTCCGACTGGTTGACCATGCCTCCGGTTGAGGTGGCTGCGGCGATGCGCCCGGCCTTGTCGACGGCGACAGCGCCGACGGTGCCGTGGCGGGAGCCCGCCAGGAGACGGTCTCGGACATTGCGCAGCTGGCGTTGCCGGGCCTCGGTGATGAAGTAGTCGGGTTCGACGGTCTCCAGGCCCCATCCGGTGACGAGTTCCTCGGTAGGAGAGACCAGCAGGACGTGCTTGGTTTCCTCCATCACCTTCCGCGCCGCGTGGATGGGGTTGCGGGCGTGGCGGGAGGCTGCAATGGCGCCGGCCTGGCCGTCTCCGGTCATGACCGCGGCGTCGAGCTCGGCGCGTCCGGTGGCGGTCAGCGCCGCTCCCCGGCCGGCGTTGAACAAGGGGTTGTCCTCGAGGCTGGCCACGGAGGCGCAGACGGCGTCGAGGGCGGTTCCCCTGTTTTCGAGGACGGTCTCGCCGGCCCGGTAGGCGGCTTCGAGGCCCTCGCTGTAGTTCTTCTGGTCTTCCAGTGAGAGCTCTTCGACGCGGCCACCGGCGCCGGCGTGTAGGACAAGGCAGTAGCCGGTGCTGGAGGTGGAGCTGATGAGTTTCAGCTGGAGGTCGCGGCTCACCGGCCACCGGCCTGTCGGGTGATGTAGTTCACGGCGACGAAGCGCTGGAACACGTTCAGCAGGTCCTCGCCTTCGATGACGACGGTGCGGCCGTTCTCGACGGTGACGCCGCCGACCCAGGCGGCGACGTCCGCCATATCGGCGGTCTGCACGTCCAGCTCGAGCCGGGCCGGGGTGGGGATGGATGGGGTCAGGATCTGGCCGGCGGCGACCTTCTCGATCGCCGCCTTCGCGGCGGCGCGGATGCGGGCGCGGGACTCCTCCGGGTGGAGGCTGAGCGCCGAGAAGCGGGTGATGGACTCCTTGGTGACCACGTATTCTGCGTCGGGCGCGAAGGGCAGGGTCTCTTCGCGGGTGATCTGGTCGCCGCTGACCAGGGCGATGGGCACGCCGTAGTGCTGGGCCACGAGGGCGTTGATTCCGCTTTCGCCGACATAGGTGCCGTTGACGCGCCCTGCCTGAAATACCTCGGGGTTGTAGGTGTGGGACATGGCCGAGGGGCGTCCGGAGATGGAGCCGTGGTAGCCGATGAAGAAGATCGCGTCGACGCTCTCGTCCAGGCCCTGCATCATGTACATGGGCTTGTGGCGGCCGGCGAGGTAGCGGGCGTTGCCTTTCAGTGCGGCGGGGTCAAGGTTGGCCATGCGGCCGTGGGAGTCGTTGACGATGATCTCGTCGGCGCCGGCGTCCAGAGCGCCTTCGATGGCGGCGTTGACTTCATCGAGGGTGAGCTTGCAGCCGAGGGCGTAGGCGGTCGGAGTGTCCGGGCGGCACTGTGTCCAATCGACGATTCCGGCGACGCCTTCCATGTCGCATGAGATCCAGACCTTCACCGTAGGGCCTCCTTGGTCGGTGTGTTGGTGGTGGGTGTGCCGTTTGTGGCGGCGGTGGTGCGGGACGCGAAGACGTAAGGTTCCAGCTGATCGGCTTTGATGCAGGCGGCAGCGTGGTTGGGCCCGACGGCGGTCAGTGCCGGGTCGATGCTGCGGCATGCGGGAGTGGCGAGCTTGCAGCGTGGGCTGAAGCGGCAGCCTGACGGCAGGTTGATCGGGCTGGGTGGCTCGCCATCGACTTCGAAGGCGTCGTTGACGGCTCCGGCGCTCATGCGGGGGATCGAGTCGATCAGGGCGCGAGTGTAAGGGTGCTTGGGGTTGGCGAACAGTTCTCGGGTTTCTGCGACCTCGACGATACGGCCGAGGTACATGACAGCGATGCGCTGGCTGAGGTGCTGCACGACCGAGAGATTGTGGGCGATGAATAGGATGCTGATGCCGAGGTCGCGCTGCAGCTGGCTGAACAGTTCGAGGATGGTCGCCTGGACGGACACGTCGAGCGCGGAGACCGGCTCGTCAGCGATGAGGATCTCGGGGCGTGGGGCAAGGGCCCGGGCGATGGCGAGGCGTTGGCGCTGCCCGCCGGAGAACTGGCTGGGGTAGGCCGTAAGGGCATCCTCGTTCAGACCTACGACGTTCAGCAGGCGGATGCTTTCGGCGCGGATCTGGTTCCTGGGAACCACGCGGTGGAACTTGAGCAGCTCGGCGAGCATGCCGCCGACGGTGATGCGCGGGTTCAGTGATGAGTACGGGTCCTGGAAGACCATCTGGATGCGCCTGCTGGTGGCGCGGTCGCGGTTGGTGGTCACCGGGGTGCTGTCGACGTGCACGTTCCCGGCGGTGGCGCTGAGGGAACCGACCAGGATCTTGGCCAAGGTGGATTTGCCGGAGCCGGACTCCCCGACCAGGGCGAGGATCTCGCCCCTGTTCAGATTGAGGTCGATGCCGCCGAGCGCTTTGAGGGTGCCGTGGGTTTTGCCAGAGCCGACCGCATATTCCTTGCGAACGCCGATGACGGACAGGACTGCGTCGTTCATGCGACCTCCTTCTCCAGCCGGGCGCTCTCGAAGCAGGCAACGAGGCGGCCGGGGGCGACCGCCTCCAGTTCGGGCTCTACGGTTGCGCAGTGCTCGGTAGCGAAGGCGCAGCGGGGCTGGAAGGGGCACCCGGCCGGGCGGGCGGCGAGGTTGGGTGGGAAGCCGGGGATCGGGATGAGGACCCGGTCGGGTTGGTCGAAATCCGGGGCGGAGCCCAGGAGCCCCTTGGTGTAGGGGTGCCGTGGCAGCGTGAAGACTTCGGAGACGGGTCCTTGTTCGACGAGCTTGCCGGCGTACATGACGGCCAGCCGCTGGCAGGTCTGGTTGACTACAGCCAGGTCGTGAGTGACGAACACCAGTGCGGTTCCGGTCTGTTCGCACAGCTGCTCGAGCAGCTTCAGTATTTGGTGCTGCACGGTGACGTCCAAAGCAGTGGTGGGCTCGTCACACAGCAGTACCTTGGGGGAATCGGCTAGGGCCATGGCGATCATCACGCGCTGGCGCAGGCCACCGGAGAGCTCGTGCGGCCACGCGCGGGCGCGCCGTTCGGCGTCGGGAATTCCGGTGCGTCGCATCATTGTCACCGCGAGCTGGTGGGCCTGTGTCTTGGTGAGGTGCTGGCGGCGCCGTGCGCCTTCTGCGATTTGCTCGCCGACGCGCATGGTGGGGTTCAGCGCGGTCATCGGCTCCTGGAAGATCATCGCGATCTGCGGCCCCATCAGAGCGCGGCGCTGGGTGGCGGGCATGGCCAGCAGGTCGCGGCCGTTGTATTCGACGGTGCCGGAGAGGACGCTGACGCCTTTGGGGAGGAGCCCGGCGATGGCACGCAAGGTCATGGATTTGCCGGAGCCGGATTCGCCGACGATGCCGAAGCGTTCGCCGGGGGCGATCTCGAAGTTGGCCTTATCGACCAGGATGAGGGCGTCGGTCTTGGAGCGGCGCACGCCGATGGTCAAGTCGGTGACGCGTAGCAGGGAGGTGCCCGTCATCATTTCCTCCGTTCGGGGCTGATG
Organism: Gryllotalpicola kribbensis; assembly: GCF_039538245.1. Classification (NCBI taxonomy): domain Bacteria; kingdom Bacillati; phylum Actinomycetota; class Actinomycetes; order Micrococcales; family Microbacteriaceae; genus Gryllotalpicola; species Gryllotalpicola kribbensis. The sequence goes on along the minus strand of NZ_BAABBX010000001.1, from coordinate 141,366 downwards.
AGGTCGGCGATGCCGTCGCCGAGCAGGGAGAGGCCGAGACTGGTGACGACCACGGCCAGGCCGGGGATGGTTGCCTGCATCCAGAGGGTCGTGATGAACTCCTGACCGTCGGAGATCATGGAGCCCCACTCGGCCGTCGGCGGTTCGATGCCGAGGCCGAGGTAGCCGAGGGTGACGATGGCCATGATGTCCATGACGATGTCGCTCATGGCGTAGATGATCGCCTGGGACAGCACGTTGGGGCCGATGTGGCGCAGCATGATGCGGGCGTGGGAGAAGCCTCCGAGGCGGGCGGCGGTGACGTAGTCCTGCTTCTTGGCGACGAGGACTTCGCCGCGCACGATGCGGGCGTAGGAGACCCAGGAGACCGCTGCAATGGCCAGGTAGATGCTGGTCTCGCCGGATCCGAGGGCGAAGACGAGGGCGATAACGATGATGTAGAAGGGGAAGGCGAAGAACACGTCGACGATGCGCATGATGATGGTGTCGAGCCAGCCGCCGAAGTAGCCGGCCAGACCGCCGAGGACGCTGCCGAATACGAAGGGGATCAGCACGGCCAGGAAGCCGATGCGTAGGTCGACGCGGGTTCCCCAGATCAGGCGGGAGAGCACATCTCGGCCGAACTTGTCGGTGCCGAGCAGGTGCTGCCAGCTGGGACCTTGGAGTGCATGCTGCAGGTGCTGCTGGATGGGATCGGCTGGGGCGATGATCGGGGCGAGGAGTGCGATGAGGATCAGGGCGCCGACGATGGCGATGCCGGAGACGAGGGTGCCGTTGCGGTACCAGGCTTTGACAGAGCGGGTGCGTCCGGCGCGGCGGCGCTGTTTGAACGCGACCAGGGCGTCGGTAGGGGTGGCGGTCATCGGCCTTCCGCCTTTCCGAGGTCGACCCTGGGGTCCAGGAGCGTGTAGACGACGTCGGTCAGGATGCCGACCAGAACGACGAACAGCGCCACGAACAAGGCGACGCCCTGGATGAGAGGAAAGTCGCGGGAGAAGATCGAGCTGACCATCAGCGAGCCCAGGCCGGGCACGGCGAAGACGTGCTCGATGATCAGGGAGCCGCCGACCAGGTAGCCGAGGTTGACGCCGACGATGGAGACGGTGGGGATCGCCGCGTTGCGCAGCACATGGATGCGGAACAGCCCCGTGCCGGAGGTGCCTTTGGAGCGGGCAGTGGCGATGTATTCGGAATCGAGCACGGTGATCATTGAGGAGCGCAGGCTACGCACGATGGTCGGGGACATCGCGATGCCCATCGTGAGAGCCGGCAAGAACAAGTAATAGAGGTGCTGCACGGCGGTATCGCCGTAGCCACCGACGGGGAAGGCCTTGATGCCGACTGCCAACAGCAGGATGAGCATGACGCCGACCCAGAACTGGGGCATGCCTTGGCCCAGCAACGTGAAGGTGCGCACACTCTGGTCGCGCAGGCTGCCGGGGCGGGAGGATGCCACCGCTGCCAGGGGGATGCTGATGACGAGTGCGATGATCAGCGCGTAACAGACCAGGGTGAGGGTGGCCGGGACGGCATTCAGCACGAGGCCGACCACGGGTTCCTGGTAAGCGAGGCTGTCGCCGAGGTCACCGCGGAACAGGTTGCCCAGGAACAGCAGATACTGCAGCCAGAGGGGCTTGTCCAGACCCATGGACTTGGTCAGCGCGGCGACCTTGTCCGGTGTGGCCTGGTTTCCGAGCAGGGCGATGGCGGGGTTACCGGGCAGCAGGTGGGCCATGAAGAAGACCACGAGCGTGACGCCGAACAGCACGGGGATGGCTTGCAGCAGCCGGAAGGGGACGAACCGCAGTCGCTGGGTCATCGTCACTCTCTCTCGTGGGCGGGGTCAGCAAGATGTGCGGCCGGAAGGTGGGGCGCCTCCCGGCCGCACAGGGTGGGGGCCGAGGTAGGTCCTATTTGGACTTCTTGACGTCTTCGAGGTGATAGTTGCCGAGCGGAGTCACCGTGAAGCCGCTGACCTTGTCGCTCGTCGCGTAGACGTACGGCGAGTAATACAGGTAGGCGAGGAAGGCATCCTGGCCCGTCTGGTCCTGCAGCTGGCTGTAGAGCTTCTGCCGTTCGTCGCTGTCGGTTGTCTGCTGCGCTTTCTTGTTCAGCCTCACGACGGCGGGGTTGTTGTATCCCGTGAAGGCCGAGTTGGAGCCACCGTCGGGGTCGACGGCGAAGCTGGTCCACTCGTCAGGATCGGGGATGTCCATCGTCCACGCTGAGAGGGTCATGTCGAAGTTGCCGGCGTTGCGGGCCTGCTTATTGGCTGTCGGGTCCAGCGTCTGGATCTTCAGAGTGATGCCGATCTTCGCCAGCTCCTGCTGCAGGATCTGTGCGATCGACTGCTGGTCGGCGTTGCCCGAGGCGATCAGGATCGAGGTGGTGAAACCGTCCGGTTTCGAGGACTGTGCCAGCTCCTTCTTGGCCTCGGCCAGGTCATAGCTGGGAGCGGTGGCATTCTTGTCGTAGTACGGGGTGCCCGGGGACAGCAGCGAGTTCGCCACGGTGCCGTTGCCGAACAGCACCGACTTGACGATGGCCTTGCGGTCGATCGCATAGGCGATGGCACGGCGGATGTGGACGTCGTTGAATGGCGCGTGCTTCTGGTTGAAGGCGAGGTACTCCTCATAGGTGGAATTGAAGGTGACCGCCTTCACGCCCGATGCGGTCTTTAGCGACTGGAAGCTCGACCAGTCCGGGGTGTCGTCGATGTCGATCTGGCCGCCCTGCAACTGAAGCTTGCGGGTGTTGGAGTCCGCGACCACGTTCCAGGTGACGCTGTCGAGGTAGGGCTTGCCCTTCTGCCAGTAGTTCGTGTTTTTCACCAGCTTGAGGGACTGGCCCTTCTTCCAGGAGCCCCACTTGAACGGACCTGTGCCCACGGGAGCCTGGTAGAACTCTGCCTTGGTCTTGCCTCCATAGTTGGCTGGGACGACGGCATTGCTGAACAGAGCAAGATCCGCCAGGAACGGCGCCCACTTGTATTTCAGCTTGATCTGCACCGTGCTGTCATCGACGACCGAGACGGTGTCGATGGCGGCGTTGATGTATCCCCAGCCGTCGTTGCCGGTGGCGGTGTCGGCGTCGATGGAAAATTTCACGTCCTTGGCGGTCATGGGGTCTCCGTTAGAGAACTTCACCCCCTTGCGCAGGTTGATCGTGTAGGTCAGCCCGTCGTCGGAGATCTTGTATCCGGTGGCCAGCCACGGCTTCACGTCCTGGCCGTCATCGGTGACCGTGAAGAGCGTCTCCATGATCTGCTCTTGCACGAAGATCGAGTTGTTGTCGAACGTCGACGTGTTGTCCATCGAGATGGCGTCTGCCGCGCGAGCGATCACCAGATCGCCGCCCGTGGCGGCCGTGCTTCCGGTGTTTGAGCCAGTGCCGCTGCCGCTACAGGCGGTCAACAGTATCGCGGACGTCACAGCCATTCCGATGGCTGCGACACGAAGCGGTTGTCTCATGGGATACCTCGTCCCTTTTCGTCAGTGGTGCTGCGGGGAATTTGCGGAAAGTATTGCCACGCAACCCTGGCACGGATGCGTACTGTTCGTTACAGTAAGACACATATTTTTCAGGAATGTTACGTTTGTTAAGCTCCTCAAAAGGTGGACATGAGCCCTGCTGGCGCCTTGCGTGTGCGTCTTCGGCCCTTTGCGAGGGAGGAAGCGCGTCTTGTGGCGTCCTGGGTGCGCAGCCCTGAAGAGCTTGCGGGCTTTCTCGGCGGCACCGAAAACTGGCCGCTCAGTGGCGAGGCGCTTCTGGACGCTATTGAGAAGCCAGAGGTGACGGCCTGGACAGCGGTCGCAACGTCTGCCCCAGAGCCTGTTCTCGGACACATCGAGCGCGTGAAGGTTTCCGAGCAGGAGGCGCGCCTGGTACGCGTGATCCTGGCACCGAGCGCCCGCGGTAAAGGACTTGCGCGGGAACTCGTCGAGGCGGCCATCGCCGAGCTCGAGAACGACGGCTTCGCAAGAGCATCCCTGTTCGTGGTGCCCGGAAACGATGCGGCGGAGCGCGCTTATCGGGCTTCAGGATTCGCAGAAGAGCCCTCGCCGCACCCGGTCTGGAAACGCATGACGCGCGCCCTGGCGCCGCGATAGAACCTGAATTGAGGGCGGAGCGGATGCCGAGGATCAGCAGGGTCTCGGCAATCGGTTCGTAACGACGATAGCCTCAATCGTTTTCAGCAATGCCTCTCCGGCTGATGATCGCCGCGTCGACGGATACCCGCCTTCTCCAAGTGGCGAACAACTGTGCTCCGATGCACTTCGAACCGTCGGGCGAGGTCGTAGGTCGTCTCGCCCTCACGGTAGAGCTGGATGAGTGACGCGACCGCTGTCTCACCGAGGCGCTTCTGCACTTGGCGCTGCTTCGTGCCCGATTCCCCGGCGGACCGGGACGAACCCTGGGCATCCGCAAGCAGCGCCCGGTTCTCGTTGGTGGCGCGCTTCCTATTTGAATAGTTCCTCAGCGGGTGCACGTTGTGTTGAGACAGCAACAGTGAGAAGCCCCGGGAAACCGGGGCTTCTCGCGTATCTGCGCCTAACCGTAGTGCATCGAGAGGTGCCGAAATACGGCGCCCGATTACCGGCTCGGCACCTGATGGCGCAAGGCTCTGCCGGGCCGCCCGGGCACCGTGGCACACTCGGCGAGATGGAGATCCCCTTCGCAGAATCCGCACGTTCGACGGTCGGCCTCGAGTGGGAGCTGATGCTCGCCGACGGCGAGACCGGCGGCCTCGTGCCCGCCGCGCCCGGCATCCTTCAGGTCCTCGACGGCGGCGAGAAGATCACCGCAGAGCTGCTCACGAACACCATCGAGCTGACCAGTGACCCGCGCGAGCGCATCGCCGACGCGATCGACGACATCCGCGGTCGCGTCGACGCCGTGCGGAGCCAGGCCGACAAGCACAACGTCCGGCTGCTGTCGTCGGGCAGCCATCCGTTCGCGAAGTGGCAGGACCAGAACATCACCGAGAAGAGCCGCTACCGCACCCTGATCGACCGGGCGCAGTGGTGGGGCCGGAACCTGATGATCTGGGGCATCCACATGCATGTCGGCGTCGACGACGGGCGCAAGGTCATGCAGATCATCGGCCAGCTGACCAAGTTCCTGCCGCACTTCGAGGCGCTGTCGGCGTCGAGCCCGTTCTGGGCGGGCGAACAGACCGGGTATGCCTCGAACCGCGCACTCGTGTTCCAGCAGCTGCCGACGGCCGGCCTCCCGTGGGAGCTTCCCGACTGGGCGGGCTTCGAGGGCTACGTCGACGACCTCATTCGCACGGGGGTCATCAGCGAGGTGACCGAGCTGCGCTGGGACATCCGCCCCGCCCCGCGGTGGGGCACGATCGAGCTGCGCGCCTGCGACTCAGTGAGCAACACCTTCGAGTTCGGCGCGCTCGCGGCGCTCGCGCAGTGCCTCGTCGAGTGGTTCTCGCGCCGTCTCGACGCGGGCGAGGAGTTCGAGCCGCTGCAGCCCTGGTACCACCGCGAGAACAAGTGGCGCGCGGCGCGCTACGGCATGGACGTCGAGGTGATCGTCGACCGCGCGGGCCGCGAGTCGAAGGTGGCCGACCACCTGCGCGAGGCGCTGCCGCAGCTCGAGCCGATCGCCGATGACCTGGGATGCCGCGCAGAGCTCGCCGCCCTGCACACGATCCTCGACCTCGGCGCCGGCTACCAGCGCCAGCTGTCGGTCGCGCAGCGCCATGACGGCGACCTCACCGCGGTCGTGAAGCATCTGATCGCGGAGTTCGACGCCGAGCGCCCGCTGCCCGTTCGGTAGCGTGGCCGCCTGATGACAGAACAGGTCAACACCAGTACGGCACCGGACGACCTCACCGCGCAGACCGTCGAGCTGCTGCGCGAGCTGATCCGCAACGCATGCGTCGCAGACGGCTCGCCCGACTCGGGAGGCGAGGCGCGCAGCGCGGCGACGCTGCAGCGCTTCTTCGAGGGCAGCGGCGTCGAGACCGAGCTCGTCGAGCCGCACCCCGGCCGCGTCTCACTCGTCGCGACGCTGCCAGGCACCGATCCCGACGGGCCGAGCCTGCTGCTGCTCGGCCACACCGATGTCGTGCCGGCCGGCCGGGGCTGGACGCACGACCCCTTCGGTGCCGAGATCGTCGGCGAGGGCGAGAGCGCCGAGATCTGGGGCCGTGGCGCCCTCGACATGCTGCACCTCACGGCCGCCTACGCGGTCGTGCTGCGCGCGCTCGCCACGAGCGGAAGGCGCCTGCGGGGTCGCCTCGTGTTCGCCGGGGTCGCCGACGAGGAATCCGGCGGGTTCTACGGCGCCCAGTGGCTCATCGCGAACCGGCCCGAGCTCGTGAAGGTCGACGCCGTGCTCAGCGAGACGGGCGGCATCCCGCTCGCCGTCGGCGGCGAGGTGCGCGGGGTCACGGTGACCGTGGGCGAGAAGGGCATGTGCGGTCGCCGGCTGCGCGTCCCGGGGCATCCCCGGCACGCCTCGACGCCGTGGGGCGCCGACAACGCCGTCATCACGGCGGCCTCGGCCATCACGCGCATCGCCGAGCAGGCCGCCACCGCGCAGATCGACGACCTGTGGCCGCAGTACGTCGCGGCGCTCGACGTGCCCGACGAGGTGCGCGCCGCGCTCACCGACCCGGAACGCATCGACGCCGCGCTGCCCGAGCTCGGGCCGATCGCGGGGCTCGCGCACGCGGTGACGCACACGACCTACTCGCCCGACATCGTGCGCGGCGGCGACAAGCTCAACGTGGTTCCGCAGAGCGCGCACGTCGACCTCGACATCCGCACCCTGCCCGGCGTGTCGGCGGCCGACGTCGATGAGCATCTGCGCACCGCGCTCGGCCCGCTCGCCGCGCGCGTGAGCATCGAGCCGCTCGGCAGCGAGTCGCCCGCGAGCCGGTCGCCGCTCGAGACCCCGCTCTATGAGGCGCTCTGCGAGGCCGTCGAGGCGGCGTACCCGGCGGCGAAGGCCGTGCCGGTGATCGCCCCGGGCGCGGCCGACAGCCGGTACTTCCGCCGGCTCGGCATCCCCGCCTACGGCTTCGGGATGTTCTCGCCGCGCTGGCGCCACGCCGACTTCCGGCACCTCGTGCACAGCGTCGACGAGCGCGTCGACATCGCGACCGTCGATCTCGCGGTGCACGCGATCGAGCGCGTCGTGCGGCGCGTGCTCGCGTAGATCCCCGGCCATCGGCGCCGCGTCGCCGTTCGTGTCGCGAAGCACCACGGTCCGGAGCCGAAAGCGGCGGGGCAACGTGACGGCGAATTGCGGCGCGCGAGACCCGTCGGCGCGCGGATGCCTAGCGTGGACCGTGACGCATTCGCCCCTCTGAGGAGATTCGATGACCACCGGCCTTGAGATCGACCCGGCGACAGCAGTCGCCCTGCCCGTCACTCAGTGGGGCGCGCCCCGCGCCTCGCGCACCGCTCTTCTGCTGCACGGGCTGAGCTCGGCGGGCGCGGTGTGGTGGCGCGTCGCCGACGGGCTCGCGGCACAGGGCTTCCGGGTCGTCGCCCCCGATCTGCGCGGCCACGGTGACGCGCCGCGCACGCTGCGCTACCCGCTCGGCGCCTTCGCCGCCGACGTGCTGCGGCTGCGGCCCGCGGCCGTGCACCCGGCTGGGAACGCAGCAGATCCCGTGTCAGAGCAGGCTGCCGTGCTGTGGGACGTCGTCGTCGGCCACTCCCTCGGCGGCGCCGTCGCCGCGCTCGCGCTCGCGAGCGACGCGGCCTGGGCGCGCACCGCCGTGCTCGTCGACCCCGCGCTGCGGCAGCCCGGCGGCACCTCGCCCGGGGCGCTCGCCTTCCGCCAGGCGACCGTCGCAGAGGTCGAGGCGCCCGACGCCGCGGCCATTCGAGCCGCGAACCCCGACTGGCACCCCGAGGACGTGCACCTCAAGGTGCGCGCGGCCCGGCAGACGAGCCGCCACACGATCGAGGGAGTGCTCGACGACACCGCCGAGTGGGATCTGCCCCCGCTGCTCGAGCGCCTCGAGGTGCCGGTCGCCGTGCTCGGTGCTGACCCGGCGCGCGGCGCGGTCGTCTCGAGCGAGCTCGGTGCGCGGCTGGCCGCGGCGAACGAGAAGCTGCGCTACACGGTCGTGGCCGGCGCGGGGCACTCGGTGCACCGCAGCCACCCCGAGCGGGTCGTCGCCGAGGTCCTCGAGCTCACCGGGGCTTCGGCGCCCGCCGCTTCCTGAGCCGGGCGCGCCGGCGCCGGCATCCGCAGATTGCTGCGCTGCGCAACCGCATATGGTTGCTTGCGTGACCATGTCGACGGCGACAGGCGCCCGCCGGCCCCCGCAGCGCGACCGGCCGCGGCTGCCCCAGCGCGGCTCGTGGTGGCGCTTCGCCCTCGCCGTGGTGCTCACCGCGCTGACCCTCGCGCCCCTGGCCGGCACCGCCTCGAGCGCGCTCGGGCTGAGCGCACTGCGCGCGCCGGGCGCGCCGGGCGGCGCCGAGGCGTGGGCCGCGATGCTCTGGCGGCAGCTCAGCGCCACCCTGACCGGCCCCGCGCTCGGCTGGTTCGAGAACAGCCTGGCGCTCGCACTCGGAACCGTCGTGGTCTGCGTGGTTCTCGGAGCGCCGGCTGGCTACGTGCTCGCTCGCGGCCGCAGCCGTGGCGTCTCGGGCTTTGCCCTGGTCATCTTCCTGCTGCAGTCGTTCCCTGCCGTGCTGACGCTCGTCCCGCTGTTCCTGCTGCTCGCGAGGGTGCACCTCATCGACGACCTGTTCGGCCTCGGCCTGGTCTATGTCGGGCTGTCGCTCTCGGTCGCGATCTGGATGCTCTCGGCCTACATCGCCACGGTTCCGATCGAGCTCGAAGAGGCGGCGTGGCTCGATGGATGCTCCGTCCTCGGCGCCTTCTTCCGCGTGGTGCTGCGCAACTGCCTGCCCGCGATCCTGTCGACGGCGATCTTCGTGTTCCTGTTCGTCTGGAACGACTACCTCGCGGCGTTCACCTTCATCCGCTCCACCGCCAACTACACGGTCGGCATCGGACTGCAGGCGGCCGGGCGGTCGCCGATCTTCGCGGTGCTCATCGCCGTTCCGCCCGTGCTGATCTTCGCGCTGCTGAACCGCTACTTCAGCCTCGGCGGCGTCAGCGGCGCGTTGAGCGCCCGCTGAGGGGCTGGCGCATGCGGGTTCCGCCTACCGTGGCGGTATGACGAACAGGCACTCGCACACGCACCCCGAGGCGGCGCCAACCCGACTGCCTCTGCGACGTTGGCCGAAGCTCGTGGTTCTTGCGCTCATCGCCGTGTGCGGCGCCGCGGCCGTGCTCGGGGTGCTGCGCTGGTGGCCAGACGCCGACCGCGTCGACAGTGTGCGCGCGCTCGTGCCGTTCGCGGTCAGCGGCACGAAGGTCGTGCACGGCGAGCTGCTCTCGGTCAACCTCGCGTGCTCCGGGAGCGAATCGGACGCCGGTATCTGCGGCGACTCGGCTGTGCACGTGCTGGACGGGCCGAGCGCCGGCACGACGCAGAACATCAGCCTGAACGCCGACGCGATCTCCACGGGGCTCCGGCCGGGCGATCGCGTGTTGCTGCTTGATTCAAGCGGGGTGAAGGGCAAGGATTCCCAGCTTCCGCTGTCGTTCTACCGGGCCGATCGCGGTTCGTCGATGGTGTGGTTCGCGGTGCTCTTCGGCGTTGCCGTCGTCGTGGTGGCCTGGCGGCGCGGACTGATGGCGCTCGTCAGTCTCGCCTTCGCAGCGGTCGCGGTGGTCGGGTTCCTGATACCGGCGCTGCTCAGCGGGGAACCGGCCGTGCCCGTCGCGCTTGCGGCATCCACGCTGATCCTCATCGTGATGCTCTACATCACGCATGGCTTCTCGATGCGCACGTCAGTCGCGCTCGCTGGCGCCCTGATCGGCGTCGGGCTTTCGACGCTTTTCGCCTGGATCGGCGTCATCGGCTGGCGGCTCGGCGGCCTCGGCGACGAGTCGGGCGAGTTGCTCAGCATGAACGTGCCGTGGGTCGACGTGCAGCACCTCGTCGTCGCCTCGGTGATCCTGGCCGGTCTCGGCACGCTCAACGACGTCACCGTGACCCAGGCGTCCGCCCTGTGGGAACTGCGCGCGGCGTCGCCGACGATGTCGCGTTGGGAGCTGTTCTGGCGAGCGATGCGCATCGGGCGCGACCACGTGGCGTCGACGGTTTACACGCTCGTGTTCGCATATCTCGGCACCGCGCTCGTCCTCATCGTCGCGGTGCAGCTGTACGGGGGAACCGCGCAGGACTTCCTGACCGCGGAAGACGTCGCACAGGAGATCGCCCGCGCCCTCGTCGGCGGTCTCGCGCTCGTGCTCGCAATGCCCGTTACGACTGCGATCGGGGCGCTTGTGGTCGCCGACGCGGCCGGTGCGCTGCCGCTGCGCGAGCCGATCGCCGAGCGCCGAGCTGCCAGCGAACTCCTGCGAATGCCGGAGGACCCGTGGGGCGCCGACTGAGGCGCGCCGCGTGAGACGACTCGAGATTCCGAAACAGCCGCGCGATTCCGAAATCTACTGTCGTCTCACGAAACCGTTCGCGGCGGCCACCGATGCGGCCAGGGCATTCGCCGCCTCGGCCAGCTCCTCTGCCGTGACCTCCGCGGTCCAGCTGAATCTGAGAGCGGCGGATGCCTCGTCGGCCGTGTACCCGAGGGCGAGCAGCACGTGCGACGGCTCGGCGCGGCCCGCCGCGCAGGCCGAGCCCGCCGAGGCGATCACCCCACGCCGCTCGAGTTCGAGCAGCACGGTCTCGCCGTTCACGCCGGGGATCACGAACGACGCGTGGCGGGGCAGGCGCTGGGTCGGGTGCCCCGTGAGCCGAGCCCCGGGCAGCTGCCGAAGCACGGTCGTCACGAAGTCCGGCCCCGGGCCACCCGAAGCGCGCGTTTGTGACGACCGGCGCTCACGCTCGAGCTCGGTGCACGCTGCCGCGAGCGCCACCGCCCAGGCCACGTTCTCGGTGCCCGAGCGCCGCCCGCGCTCCTGGCCGCCGCCGTGCAGCAGCGGCTCGAGCGGCAGCCCCGCCCGCACGAAGACCGCACCGGACCCCTTGGGGGCCCCGAGCTTGTGCCCCGAGAACGACAGGGCGTCGACACCGAGCGCGCGCACGTCGACAGGCAGGGCGGCGGCAGCCTGCACGGCATCCGTATGGAACAGCGCGCCGGCCTCGTGCGCGACGGACGCCAGCGCCGCCACATCCTGCACGGTGCCCACCTCGTTGTTCGCCCAGCCGATCGTCACAAGGGCGGTGCCGCCAGCCGGTGCGGCCAGCAGGGCGGCGCGCAACTCGTCAGGGGCCACCAGGCCTGAGGCATCCGTCTCGACATAGCTCACGGCGAAGCCGTGCACCCGCGCGAGATATGCGACGGACTCGAGCACCGCCTCGTGCTCGATGCGCGTCGTCACGACGTGGCGCCCGCGCCCCGACTCGAGCACGGCGCCGAGTGCGAGTCCCTTGATGCAGAGGTTCGCGCCCTCGGTTCCGCCGCTCGTGAAGGTCACCTCGGCGGGGCGGCAGCCGAGGAACGCCGCGCCCGCCTCGCGCGCCGCGGCCAGCCCGCGTGCCGCCGCGAGCCCCGGCTCGTGCACGCTCGAGGGGTTGCCGAAGGTGCCGGTGAGGTACGGCCACGCCGCCTCGAGCGCTGTGCGCCGCACGGGCGTCGTCGCGGCCGCGTCGAGCAGGATCATGCGGCGCTCATCGCGACAGCACCATGTCCAGCCCGAGGTCGAGCGAGCGCATCGAGTGCGTGAGCGCCCCGACAGAGATGAGGTCGACGCCGGTCTCGGCGATGCCGCGCACCGTGTCGAGGTTCACGCCGCCCGACGCCTCGATGTTCGCCCGGTCGTGCACGAGCGCGACGCCGGCCCGCAGCTCGTCGAGCGAGAAGTTGTCGAGCATGATCGTGTCGACGCCGGCGGCGAGCACCGCCTCGATCTGGTCGACGCGGTCGACCTCGACCTCGAGGTGCACCGTGTGGCCGATGCGGGCGCGCACCTCGCGCAGCGCATCGGTCACCGACAGGCCGCCGGCCGTGAGCACGGCGAGGTGGTTGTCTTTGACGAGTACGGCGTCCGACAGCGAGTAGCGGTGGTTGTGCCCGCCGCCGTTGACGACGGCGTGCCGCTCGAACGGCCGCAGCCCCGGGGTCGTCTTGCGGGTGTCGACGATGCGCGCCCGCGTGCCCGTCACGGCGTTCACATAGCGCGCCGTCAGCGTCGCGATGCCGCTCATGCGCTGCACGAAGTTCAGCGCGACCCGCTCTGCGGTCAGCACCGAGCGGGCCGGCCCGCTCACCTCGGCGAGCACCTTGCCGATCGAGAAGAACTCGCCGTCGGGCAGCTCGAGGGTCGTCCTGATCGCCGGGTCGACGAGTCGCATGGCCGCGGCGAACACCTCGCCGCCGCTGAAGACGCCCGACTCGCGTGCGACGAGGCGCGCGGTCGCGGTCGCCCCGGCCGGAATGACGGCTTCGCTCGTCGCGTCGCCCCACGGGGCATCCTCGTGCAGAGCGGCCGCGACCGCGGCGTCGATGATCTGGCTGGTCAGCATGCGGGTGCTCCTTCTCGTGCGCGCCGGCGGCGCTCGGCGAGCTCGGGTCTCGGGGTGGGGAAGTCGGTGCGGTAGTGCGCGCCCCGCGATTCCTCGCGCGCGAGCGCAGAGTCGACGACCACGCGGGCGAGGTCGAGCAGGTTGCGGTCTTCGAGATCGTCGGTGCGCCAGGAGCTGAGAACGGATGCCGCATGCCGCAGCCCCTCGCCCGAGCGCTGCACCCCGGCGTACGCCCACATGAGCTCCTGCAGTTGCCTACGGCCCGTTGGTTGAGTAGGTCGCTCTGCGACCGTATCCGCCGGGTCGAGTAGCTCGCGCGCAGCCGAGCGTACCGAGACCAGACCCTCTCCTGGCGAGGAAAGGGTCTCGATACGCTCCTTCGTCGCTACTCGACCGGCGTCGCCGGCGGGGGTCGCGAAGAGGTCGGCCACGGCCCGGTGCGCGAAGACCGCCGCCTCGAGCAGCGAGTTCGACGCGAGCCGGTTCGCGCCGTGCACCCCCGTCGACGCGCACTCGCCCGCGGCCCACAGCCCCGGCAGACTCGTGCGGCCCGACGCATCCGTCGCGATCCCGCCCATCCAGTAGTGCGCGGCCGGCGTGACCGGAATGGGCTCGCGCGCCCAGTCGAGGCCTGCCGCGCGCACGTGCGCGTCGATCGTCGGGAAGCGGCGAGCGAGAGCGGATGCCCCGAGCGCGGTCGCGTCCAGCACGACCGGCGCCCCGCCCTGCGCGGCCATCTCGGTGGCGATTCCCCGTGCCACGACATCACGCGGTGCGAGCTCGGCGTCGGGGTGCACGTCGAGCATGAAGCGCTCGCCGCGGGCGTTCCGCAGCACCGCGCCCTCGCCGCGCACTGCCTCGGAGATCAGGAACGACCCGGGGGCCGCGAGCGCCGTGGGGTGGAACTGGTAGAACTCCGCATCGGCGAGCTCGGCGCCCGCGCGCCACGCGACGGCGACGCCGTCGCCGGTCGCGACCCGTGGGTTCGTGGTGTGACTGTAGAGCTGCCCCGCTCCGCCGGTGGCGAGCACGACGGCATCCGCCCCTTCGATCTCACCCGTCGCGAGCTCGACGCCCACCACGCGGCCGTCCTCGACGACGAGCTCGGCGAGCGCCGCGTGCTCGCGCACGGTGACCCGAGGCTCGGCCCGGACCGCCGTGATGAGGGCCCGCTCGATCTCGGCGCCGGTGGCGTCGCCGCCCGCGTGCAGGATGCGCGCCGCCGAGTGCGCCGCCTCGAGGCCGCGTGCGAGCCCGGCGCCCCGGCCGGCGCGATCGAAACGCACGCCGCGCGCAACCAGCTCGCGCACCCGGTCGGGCCCCTCGGCGCAGAGCACCTCGACGGCCGTGAGGTCGCACAGCCCGGCGCCGGCGGCCACGGTGTCCGCGACGTGCGCTGCCACCGAGTCGTCGGGGAAGAGCGCCGCGGCGATACCGCCCTGCGCGTGGGTCGTGTTGGCCTCGGCGAGGGCGCCCTTCGTCACGAGCAGCACCTCGGCACCGCGCTCGGCCGACTCGGTGGCGGCGAGCAGCCCCGCGAGCCCCGACCCCACGACGATCACGCGCATCCGCGGCCTCCGCCGGGCATCGCTTACGCCGCCATCGTCGTGTCGGGCCGCGCCGCGAGCATCCGCTCGAGCGCGACGCGCGCGCCGGCGGCCACGCGCGGCGCCACCGAGATCTGGTTCACGGTGCGCCCGGCGACGAGCTCTTCGAGCACCCAGGCGAGGTAGCCGGGGTGGATGCGGTACATCGTCGAGCACGGGCAGACCACCGAGTCGAGGCAGAAGATCTCGTGCTGCGGGTAGTCGGCCGCGAGCCGCTGCACGAGGTTGATCTCGGTGCCGATCGCGAACACCGAGCCGGCGGGCGCCGCCGCGATCGCCTTCACGATGTAGTCGGTCGAGCCGGCGCCGTCGGCCGCATCCACGACCTCCATCGGGCACTCGGGGTGCACGATGACGCGCACGCCCGGGTGCGCCGCCCGCGCGGCCTCGATCTGCGCCACCGTGAAGCGCTTGTGCACCGAGCAGAACCCGTTCCACAGAATGACGCGCGAGGCATCCAGCTCGTCGCCCGACAGCCCGCCCGAGACCCGCGCAGGGTTCCACAGCGGCATCGCCGAGAGCGGCACGCCCATCGCCTTCGCGGTGTTGCGGCCCAGGTGCTGGTCGGGGAAGAACAGCACGCGCTGCCCGCGCTCGAACGCCCACTCGAGCACGGTGGCCGCGTTCGACGAGGTGCACACGATGCCGCCGTGCTCGCCGCAGAACGCCTTGAGCGCCGCCGACGAGTTCATGTACGTCACGGGGATCACGGGCACCCGACCCGACGCGTCGGGCTCAGACCCGAACCGCGCCTCGAGCTCGGCCCAGCACTGCTCGACCGCGTCGATGTCGGCCATGTCGGCCATCGAGCACCCGGCGGCGAGGTTGGGCAGGATGACCGACTGATCGTCCCCCGTCAGAATGTCGGCCGTCTCGGCCATGAAGTGCACGCCGCAGAACACGATGGCCTCGGCGCCCGGCAGATCGCGCGCCGCCCGTGCGAGCTGGAACGAGTCGCCGACGAAGTCGGCGTACTGCACCACCTCGTCGCGCTGGTAGAAGTGCCCCATCACCGCGACGCGCGAGCCGAGGCGCGCCTTCGCCGCGGCGATCCACTCGGAGAGCTGCTCGGGCGAGGCCGAGCGATAACGCGCCGGCAGCTCGCCCTGCGTCGGGGAGCCGGCGGGCAGCAGGTCGGCCTGCGACGCCCCGGGCCCGTAGCCGGGCATCCCCAGGTCGAACGCCCAGGGTCCTTCGGCGAGCTCGGGCGCGCAGGTCGCGCCGGCGAGCGTGCCGTTCGTGATCCCCGCGATGGTGCGGGTGACGGATGCCGCAGCGCGGTCATCGAGCAGAGTCATCGGTTGCTTCTTTCGGGTGGGTCCAGACGGTCACTTCTGCGCGAGCCGCCCGAGCGGCCCCTGGTCGGCGAGGTCGACCGTCGCGTTGTAGCGATACAGCCGCGGCGGTCGGTGCCGCACGCCGGTGAGCACCTCGCCGGTGTCCTCGAGAGCTCCGCTCGCCTCGATCTGGCGGCGGAAGTTGGCGGGGTCGAGAGCGCGCCCGAGCACCGCCTCGTACACCTCGCGCAGCTGCGCGAGCGTGAACGAGCGCCCGAGGAACGCGCTCGCGATGCGGCTGTACTCGACCTTGTTCCGCAGGCGCCAGAGCGCGTACTCGACGATGAGCGCGTGATCGAAGGCGAGCGCGGGCAGCTCGTCGGCGGGGAACCAGCGCACGTTCTGGCCCACCCGCGCCGCGCGCGCCTCCTCGTCGCCGACGAGCGCCCAGTAGACGACCGACACGACTCGCTCGCCGGAGCCGGCGCCATCGGCAGAGCCGGCGCCCTCGCCCGACCGGCCGGGGTCGCCGAAAGCGTAGAGCTGCTCGAGATAGCGCGGAGCGAGCCCCGTCGTCTTCGCGAGGGTCGAGGTCGCCGCTTCGGCCAGCCCCTCGTCGGCGCCGAGCGGGCCGCCGGGCAGCGCCCACATGCCGTCATACGGCTCACGGATGCGGCGCACCAGCGGCAGCCAGAGACCCCGTCGGCCGCCGTCCTCGCCGAATCGGCCGGAGGAGCGCAGCGCGAAGATCACCGTCGATACCGCGAGCGACGCATTCGCCATGGGGGCGCCTCCTTAGAGTCAGAGACACACTAACCCCACGAGCTAGTTAATGTGCAAACGACCAAAACAAACGGCCTCGCGGATGCCTGTGCGGTTAGCCCGCCTTGAACCCTGAACGCTCACCCGCGTCGCTCGTCAGAGCGCGGCCTCTCTGCCAGGCTGGGGAGCCGATGAGCACCCCCGACGCCCCGCCCGAGACCCCCGACGAGCGCACGCTTCGCCGGTGGCGCCGCTATCTCGCCGACGAGCGGGCGGAGGCATCCGTCTATCGCGATCTCGCACGCCGGCGCAGCGGCGAGGAGCGCGAGATCCTGAGCGCGCTCGCCGACGCCGAGTCGCGCCACGAGCAGCACTGGCTCGACCTCTTGGGCGATGACGTCGGCAAGCCGGTCGGCGTCGGCTTCCGCAGCAGAGCGCTCGGCTGGCTCGCGCGCCGCCTCGGCTCGGTGTTCATCCTCGCGCTCGTGCAGCGCGCCGAGTCGCGCTCGCCCTACGCGGACGACCCGGATGCCACCGCCGAGATGGCCGCAGACGAGCAGATCCACGAGGAGGTCGTGCGTGCACTCGCCGAGCGGGGCCGCAACCGCCTCTCGGGCACCTTCCGCGCCGCCGTGTTCGGCGCGAACGACGGCCTCGTCAGCAACCTCTCTCTCGTGCTGGGCGTCGGCGCGAGCGGCGTCTCGACGCACGTCATCCTGCTCACGGGCATCGCAGGGCTCCTCGCGGGTGCCCTGTCGATGGGGGCCGGGGAATTCGTCTCGGTGCACTCGCAGCGCGAGCTGCTCGCAGCCTCGACCCCGAACCCCGAGGTCGGCGAGGCGATCGGAAGGCTCAACGTCAACGCGAACGAGCTCGCGCTCGTCTTCCGCTCGCGCGGTATGACCGAGCAGCAGGCGCAGACCCGCGCGGCGCGGCTCATCTGGGGCATGCACACAGAGACCGCGGCGCTCGCGGACGGCGCGCCGGGGCGCGACGAGCACGAGGCGATCGGCACCGGCATGGGGGCGGCGCTCTCGAGCTTCTGCTTCTTCGCCTCGGGGGCGATCGTGCCGGTCATCCCATACCTGTTCGGCATGGGCGGCCTCGGCGCCGTTGCGCTGTCGGCCGGTCTCGTCGGCATCGCTCTGGTCGGAACGGGTGCGGTCGTCGGGCTGCTCTCGGGGTCGTCGCCGTGGAAGCGCGCGCTGCGACAGCTGGCCATCGGCTACGGGGCCGCCGCCGTCACCTACCTGCTCGGCCTGGTCTTCGGGGTCGCAGCCGGCTGAGCGCGGCCGGCTGAGCGCGGCCCGCTGAGCGCGACCCGCTCGCCCGCGATCTCGACGATCGACTAGCGCCGATGCGCCTCGGTGTCAACCGGGTGGGCAGAACGAGTGGCGCTGGCTTCAATGGGTTTACACGCACCACCCCGGCATAAGGGGACTCTTCGGGTCGCAGGGGCGATGGGCGCGGTTTGTGGGGAGAGAGTGGGCCCCGCTCCATCGGAGCGGGGCCCACTCTCATGTCATCGGTCAGCCGGTCCCACGGTCACGCTGCGCCGAGTGCTCAGCACGGGATGGGAGAGTTGACGCCATGCAGCTGGTCATCGATCTGGTGCTTGCCGCACTCGGCGTGCTCACCGTGATCCGCTACGCGCGGCGCGGCGTGATCACGGGCGTGGCCGCGCTCGTCGGCTGGGTGGTCGGCTTCTGGGTCGCGCTGCGTCTGACGCCCGCGCTCGTCACGGCGATGGGCACGGTCGGCGGCCTGCAGCCGTGGCAGCGCAACCTCGTCGTGCTCGCCGTGGTGCTGCTCATCGCCGTCATCTGCGCCGTCATCGTCATCACCATCGGCAACCTCATCCGTCGGGCGGTGCGTCCGCTTCCGGCCGCCCGCGGGTTCGACGCGGTGCTGGGCGCCGCGTTCGGCGCGCTCGCCTGGGCGGCCGTCGTCTGGCTCGCGGCCGGCTTCATCACGAGCACCGGCTTCCGCCCGGCGACGCAGCTCGTGGAATCCTCGCGCATCGTCGCTGCGCTCGACTCGTATGCCCCGATCCCCGCCACGCGCGTGTTCGCCCAGGTCGACGACGCGATCGCCGCGGCGGGCCTGCCGAAGGTCTTCGAGGCCGGGCACGAGCAGATCCCGTCCGTCGAAGCTCCGCCGAGCTCGGTTCCGGACGCCGTCGATGCGGCGGCGCCGTCGATCGTCGAGGTCGTCGCCGACGAGCCCAGGTGCGGCACGGACTCCTCCGGAAGCGGCTGGGTCGTGGCATCCGATCGTGTCGTCACGAATGCGCACGTCGTGGCCGGCTCGTCCACGGTGGCCGTGCTGGTGGACGGCAAGACCGAGCGCCTGCGGGCGACGGTCGTGAGCTACGACCCCGAGACCGATCTCGCGATCCTCGCCGTCCCCGGCCTCGCGGCGAAGCCCCTCGCGCTCGATTCCGCGCAGCAGGCGAAGGGCGCCGCGGTGTTCTCGGCCGGCTACCCCGGCGGCGGCGCCTACACGGTGTCGCCCGGCCGCGTGCGCACGACGGTGAACGCCATCGGCAAGGACATCTACGACGACAAGACCGTCACGCGGCAGGTGTACTCCCTGCGCGCGGTCGTGCGCCCCGGCAACTCCGGCGGCCCGCTGCTCGACGCCCAGGGCCGTGTGACCGGTGTCGTGTTCGCCATGTCGACGACCGACCCGCAGACGGGCTACGCCCTGACCCTGGCGCAGGTGCGCCCCGCCCTCGCGAAGGCCGCGTCGTTGAGCGCGCCCGTGTCGACCGGTGCGTGCACGGCCGGCTGAGGCGCGATGCGAGCGATTCTGTGCGGATTCTTGGGCACTGGGCCACGATCATGAAGCCATGAGCGATCGGATGCCGCGCCTGCTGCTCGTCGAGGACGACGAGCGTCTCGCCCCGATCATCGTGGAGTACCTGACCCAGGGCGCCGCCGAGCGATACGACGTGACCCGTCGCGCCGACGGCGTCGCGGCGCTCGAGACCGCGCTCGCCGAGGAGTTCGACGTGATGGTGGTCGACCGTCGCCTGCCGGGCCTCGACGGGGTCGGCCTCGTGCAGGCCATCCGCCGTGCGCACCTCGGCACGCCGATCATCATGCTGACCGCGCTCGGCACCGTCGACAACCGTGTCGAGGGACTCGACGCCGGAGCGAACGACTACCTGGTGAAGCCGTTCGAGTTCGCCGAGCTGCTCGCGCGCCTGCGGGCGCTGCGGCGCAGCTACACCTCGAACGACGCCTCGCTCGCGATCGGCAGCTGGGACTTCTACCCGCAGGACCGCATCGTCGAGTCGCCCTACATCGGCCCGGTGGCGCTGACTCCCAAGGAGTCCGAACTGCTCACCCTGCTGGCAGAGAACCCGCACCGCACCTTCAGCCGCGCGCAGATCCTCTCCGCGGTGTTCTCGCCGACCGACCTGCCGGGCACTGTCGACACCTACGTGCACTATCTGCGCCGCAAGACGGAGGAGGGCGTGGTGCTGACGGTGCGCGGCAAGGGCTACCGGCTGGGGGCGCTGTGAGCGCGCGGCGGCCCCGAGACGCCGACGAGCTCGCGGTGCGGCGCGCAGCGGCATCCGTCACCCGCCAGATCTCGATCGCGACGGTCGCGCTCGTCGTGCTCATCGTCATCCTCGCGGTGATCGTCGTGATCTGGCAGTCGCAGCCGAGCGAGCTGCGTGAGAAGCCCGCCCCCGGCGAGGACAAGATCTACATCGACGCAGGGGCCGTGCTGGTCGCGCTCGCGGTGATCGGGGTCGGCGCGGTGCTGTTCGCCGCAGCGATCAGCTGGCTCATCGCGCGGCGCGCGGTGCGCCCCCTGGGGCGGGCGCTCGCGCTGCAGCGCGCGTTCGTGGCGGATGCCTCGCACGAGCTGCGCACCCCGCTCGCCGTGCTCGACGCGCGCCTGCAGCTCTTGCAGCTGCGCCTCGGTGCGAGCGGCCCCGACGCCGACACGGTCGCCGAGCTGCGTCGCGACGCCGCGGCGCTCGTCGGCATCGTGAACGAGTTGCTGGCTGCGGCAGGCGACGAGGCGGGCGAGGGTGAGCGGGTGACGGATGCCTCGGCCGACGCGGCCTCCGTCGTCGACTCGCTGCGCCTGCTCGCCGCCGAACGCGGCATCGAGATCTCGCTGAGCGCGCCGGGCTCGCTGCGCGCGGGGCTGCCGACGGTGAGCTTCCGACGCTGCGTGACCGCGCTCGTCGACAACGCCCTGGCGCACACGCCGAGCGGCGGTCGCGTCGAGGTGGCGCTCGCGCGGCTGCCTGAGCGCGCGGGAGCGGTGGCACTCACGGTGACGGACCACGGCCCGGGCATCCGCGGAATCGCCCCTGATCGGGTGTTCGAGCGCTTCGCGCACTCGGACCCGGGTGAGGCCGACGGGCTGCCGCAGCGACGCGGGTTCGGGATCGGGCTCGCCCTCGTGCGCGATGTCGCGGCGCGCAACGGGGGAACCGTGCGGGTCGAGCGCACCGGTCCGGAGGGCACGGTCTTCGTGCTCGAAGTGCCGGCCGCATAGGGTCGCAGCCTCAGCGGTCGCCGTCGTCGTACGAGCGTGCGACGACCATCAGCACCGCGAACACGGCGATGGTCGCGGCACACGCGACCGCCGCGACGCACGTCATGGCGATGAGCAGCACGGACATCTCGAACTCCTTCCCAAGGAGCAAGAGTCGCGACCGCCGTCACAGAAACGGCACAGCGCCTCAGGAGGCGGGCAGGTTGGCCCGCAGCTTGTTGCAGAGCGCCGTGAGGGTCGCGAGCTCGTCGGCGTCGAGCGCGTCGCCGACGACCCGGTCGATGGATGCCCCGTGCACGTGCGCCACGCGGTAGAAGGCCGCGTAGCCGGCGTCCGTCAGCCGGATCACGGTGCCGCGCGCGTCGCGCGGGTCTGGCAGCTTCTCGACGAGCTCGCGGGCGGCGAGCCGATCGATCATGCGGCTCACGCTCGGCTGGGTCAGCAGCACCTGCTTGTTGAGGTCGCGCAGGCGCAGCGAGCGGCCCTGTGCGCGGCTCAGGGTGTAGAGCACGTCGTATTCGTTGAACGAGATCTCGTCGTTCGGGAAGTCGGCGCCGAGTCGGCGCATGATGGCGACCTGTGCGCGGAACAGCGCTTCCCACGCGGCGACGGAGCGTGCCTCATCACTCACCGTTTCAGCCTAGAGGCGCGCGGTGGGGCCGCGGTGACGGGGCCGTGGCTGTCGGCGTGGGCAGGCAAAAAAGTAGGGGCCCGAAGCCTTTTCGCTTCGGGCCCCTCCCTTGCACCAAGAGTGTCCTGCAATCACATTCCGCGCTGGCTGCCACAGCAAACAACTAACGCTCTTAGAAGATATAACGGCCAGGTAACGCTGTCTAGTTATCGTTTCGTGATTTTTCCTGCGAGTTGTTTATGCGGTGGTTCGCAGCGCGATCAAGCCCTGTGCTGCGGTAGCCGTTCACTCGCACGAAAGGAGCGCTGAAGGGTCAGTAGCCGACGACGAAGCGCTGGTTGACGTGGGTCGGCGTCTCGATCTCGTCGACGAATGCGAGGGCGAAGTCGGCCCCCGAGATCTCGGACTTCCCCTCAGCGTCCCGCAGCACCGTGTCGGCGCTCGTGCGGTAGCCGCCGATCGCGGTGCCGGGGTTGTAGCTGCCGTAGCTCTCGGCGGGGCTCACATAGAACCACTGCAGCCCGGCCGGTGTCGCGTCGCTGCGCAGCCACTCGAGCACGCCGGCGCCTGCGAGTGCCTCGGGCTTGTACGCCTCGACGAACGAGGGCGTGTCGACGAGCCGCGGGCCGCCGACGCCCTCATGGGTCGAACCGGCGCCGCCGACGAAGGCGAGGCGGGCTCCGCCCGCGACGGCGCCCTCGGCCAGGCCGGGGACGAGCGGGGGCAGCACCGGCTCACCCGCCGCGTCGACGTAGTGGATCGCGACGACGACCACGTCGTGCTCCGCCGCGAGGCGGTCCGTGAACGGGCGATCGGCGACGTCGCCCTGCACGTACGTGACGCCGTCGATCGGGGCATCCGGGGCATGCCGCGAGACGGCGGTGACGCGGATTCCCCGCTTCACCGCCTCCGCCGCGATGTTGCTGCCCGAATACCCAGTGCCACCGATGATCGCGATAGAGGTCATGTATGCCTCAGCCTGCGCGCGCCCTGCCGTATTCCGAGCTCGCCCGACGAAGGGCCGCGCCTCAGAACCGGTCGGGCGACGGGGCGTGCGACTGGCGGATCACGACGTCGGCGTGCCGGTCGAAGCGGTAGCCGACACCGCGCACGGTGCGCACGATGTCCTCGTAGCGGCCGAGCTTCGCGCGCAGCCGGCGCACGTGGACGTCGATGGTGCGCTCGTTCGGCACCTCCTCGTCGCCGGCGTTCGACCACAGCGACGTGATCAGCTCGGTGCGCTCGATCGTGCGACCCTCGCGCAGCACGAGGTACTGCAGCAGCTCGAACTCCTTGAAGGTGAGCGAGACGCGGTCGCCGTCGAGCAGCAGGTGGCGGCGCGTGACGTCGATCGTGACGCCGGTCTTGTCGGCGCTGTCGTCGCCGCGGGTGCCGGCCGGGCGCTGCTTGGCCACGGCGGCGGGGTCGCGCAGGGCGAGGCGCACCACGTCGACGTCGCGGCCGCCCGCGGTCTCGGGCGCGAGGGCCACCGAGGCGAACGACTCGGCGCCGGGGGCGACCTCGGCGAGCGTCTTCTTGAGAGCCGCGACGATGGTGCCGAGGTCGGTGCCCGCGGCGGCGGCCTTCGCCTCGTCGAAGCCGACATAGAGGGCGAAGCCGCGGGCGGTGCCCGCGGGGGCGATACGCGCGGCCGCGGGGGCGGAGGGCGCAGCCGAAGAAGAGGACGGAGCCGTGGGGGCGGTGAGAGCGGACTCAGGAAGCGTGAACGTCATCGGAATCAGAACCTTTGTGATGATGATGCGGCGGCCGGCGCGGATTCGCGCGAGAGATCGGCCAGGGTGCCTCGTTCGAGGCGGGCGTCGCGTGCGGGTGTCAGTGCGACTCGGGGTGCTTCAGCACCGGGGCGAAGACGTCGGTGTCAGGCGCACATTCGACACATGAGAGCGCCGCGGCCGGGCATCATCATGCCGGCAGTCTCGCTCACCTCGAGGGCGGAACGAAGGCTCACGGTGTCAGTCATGTCACAAAGGTAAACACAAAACGCCGCGTTATGTCAAACATTCAAGTGTCAATGGATCGCGTGAATGAGCCGCGCGTGATTCGGGGGCGGGGGATGCCTGGTCGCGGCATCCCCGGCCGCTGTCGGCTACTCGGCCAGCCCGTAGAGACGGTCGCCCGCGTCGCCGAGGCCGGGCACGATGTAGCCGTGCTCGTTGAGGCGCTCGTCGAGGGCTCCGAGAACCAGGCGCACGTCGCGACCCTCGGTCTCTTTCTCGAGGCGCGCGATGCCCTCGGGTGCGCCGAGGATGCAGATGGCGGTGACGTCGGAGGCGCCGCGCTGGAACAGGAACTCGAGCGCAGCGCCGAGCGAGCCGCCCGTCGCGAGCATGGGGTCGAGCACGAAGCACTGGCGGCCCGACAGGTCTTCGGGGAGGCGCTCGGCGTAGGTCGTCGGCTGCAGCGTGCTCTCGTCGCGCGCCATGCCGAGGAAGCCGACCTCGGCGTTCGGCAGCACGGCCATCATGCCGTCGAGCATGCCGAGGCCTGCTCGCAGGATCGGCACGACGAGGGGCACGGGCTTCGAGATCGCGAGGCCGGTGTACGGAGCGACGGGCGTCTGCACCGTGATCGGCTCGACGCGCACCTCACGGGTCGCCTCGTAGCTCAGCAGCGTGATGAGCTCGGCGACCAGCGAGCGGAATTGCGGACTGGGGGTCGCTCGATCGCGCAGCACCGTCAGCTTGTGCGTGATGAGCGGGTGGTCGGCAACGTGCACTCGCATAGGCTCAAGGCTACCGGTCAGACCCTGCCCGAAAGGTTCCGATGCTCGCCGTTCCGCCGCAGTACGACGCGTGGATGGGGCTCGCGCTCGACGAGGCGCGTGGGGCCCTCGCGACCGGCGACGTGCCGGTCGGCGCCGTGGTGATCGGGGCGGCAGGCGAGGTGCTCGGGCGGGGGCGCAACTCGCGCGAGGCCCGGCAGGACCCGACGGCCCATGCGGAGGTCGAGGCGCTTCGAGCGGCATCCGCCCGGACCGACGGCTGGCAGCTCACCGGCGCCACGCTCGTCGTGACGCTCGAGCCGTGTGCGATGTGCGCCGGGGCGATCCTGGCGGCGCGCGTGCCGACGGTCGTCTTCGGTGCATGGGACGAGAAGGCCGGCGCCTCGGGTTCCGTCTACGACCTGCTGCGCGATCGGCGGCTGCCGCAGAGCGCCGAGGTCTACGCGGGCGTGCGCGCGGAGGAGAGCTCGCGGCTGCTCACGGCGTTCTTCGAGAAGCGCCGCTAGCGCGCGGCGTCGAAGACGTCGGGCTCGAGGTAGATCAGGCGCGCGACGGGCACGGCGGCGCGGACGCGCTCTTCGATGATGTCCGTCGCGGCGGCGGCCTCCGCCACGGTCCGCGCGCCGGGCATCGCGATCTTGGCGGCCACGAGCATCTCGTCCGGGCCGAGGTAGAGGGTGCGCACGTGGATGATGCGGTCGGTCTCGCCACCCGCGAGGATCGCGTCCTCGATGCGGCGCAGCTCGGCCTCGGTGGCGCCCTCGCCGACGAGCAGGCTCTTGACCTCGGCCCCGAGCACGATGGCGACGAGGACCAGCAGCACGCCGATCGCGATGGAGCCCGCGGCGTCGAAGAATCCATTGCCGGTGATGAGTGCGAGCCCCACGCCGATCAGGGCGAGCACGAGGCCGGTGAGCGCCGCGATGTCTTCGAGCAGCACGGCGGGCAGCTCGGGGTTCTTCGCGCGGCGGATGAACTGGAACCACGTGCCGGAGCCCTTGTGCGCTCGCGACTCGGCCATGCCGGTGCGCAGCGAGAGCCCCTCGAGCACGATCGAGATCAGCAGCACCGCGAGCGGCAGCCACCACAGGTGAGGGCGCACGTAGTGGTCTGCTTCCTGCAGTTTGTGCACGCCCTCGTAGATCGAGAAGACCCCGCCCACGGAGAACAGGATGATGGCGACGACGAAGGCGTAGACGTAGCGCTCGCGGCCGTAGCCGAAGGGGTGCTCGCGGTCGGCGCTGCGCTTCGCGCGGCGGCCGCCGATGAGCAGCAGCAGCTGATTGCCCGAATCCGCGAGCGAGTGCACGGATTCCGCGAGCATCGAGCTCGAGCCCGAGAACAGGAACGCGAGGAACTTGACGATCGCGATGCCGACGTTGGCGCCGAGGGCGGCGAAGATCGCGGCGCCGCCGTGCGACTCGGGCTGGTGCTCGGTGGCGGTGGCGGCCGGTGCGTCGGTCATGGCGCCCATCCTATGAGCCGGTTCTGCGCCCTGAACCGACAGTTGCGCCCCGGCCCGCGGGCGCAACTGTCGGCGCAGGGCGCAAATAGGGTGGGGCCATGACCGACGCGCCTCGCACGACCCTGCCCCCCATCGCGTTCCTCGGCGCCGGATCGATGGCCGGGGCGATCCTGAACGGACTGCTCTCACCCGCCGTGACCGTCGAGGGCGGCATCCGCGTCACCTCGCGCACGGCCGAGAAGGCGGCGACGTTCGCCGACGTGGCCGGCGTCACTGCGGCCGCGACCGAGAGCGATCAGGATGCCAACCGCGCGGCCGTGCGCGGGGCGAAGCTCGTCGTGCTGGCGGTCAAGCCGTACCTCGTGCCCGAGGTGCTCGCCGAGGTCGCCGCCGACCTCGAGCCCGACGCGGTCGTCGTGAGCGTCGCCGCCGGGGTGACCGTGGCGACGATGGAGGCGGCGGTGCCGGCATCCGTCGCCGTCATCCGCACCATGCCGAACACACCGGCCCAGGTGGGCCGCGGCGTGACGGGCCTGAGCGCCGGGCCGCGCGCGACGGCCGACGACGTCGCGCTCGTGCGAGCGCTGTTCGAGACGGTCGGCGCCGTCGTCGAGGTGCCGGAGGAGCAGCTCGACGCGCTCTCGACCATCTCGGGGTCGGGGCCCGCCTACATCTTCCTGCTCGTCGAGGAGCTCACGAAGACCGCCGTCGCCAAGGGCTTCAGCCCCGCGCAGGCGAAGCTGCTCGTCGAGCAGACCTTCCTCGGGGCGAGCGAGCTGCTGGTCGCGACCGGCGAGGACCCCGCCGAACTGCGCCGCCGAGTGACGAGCCCGAAGGGTACGACCGAGAAGGCGATCGAGGTGCTGCAGGGTGCGAACCTCTCGGTGCTCTTCGACCGCGCGACCGACGCGGCCCTCGCTCGGGCGCGCGAGCTCGCCGCGCCTACGGCGGTCGAGTAGCGAGCGCCAGCGAGCGTATCCGCCGGGTCGAGTAGCGCGAAGCGCGTATCGAGACCAGACCCTTTCCTCGCCAGGAGAGGGTTTCGATACGGTCGCAGAGCGACCTAGTCAACCAGCGCGACCTACTTAGCCAGAGCGACCTACTCGACCAGCGAGGCGGGAGGGGTTCAGCCCTCGAGCCCCGCGAAGCGCTGCACGTCGGCCTCGCGGCCCGAGACGACGATGAGGTCGCCTTCGTGCACGACCGTCTGCTCGGTGGCGTGCGTGAACGGCTCGCCCGGACTCTTGATGCCGACGACCGTCACCTTGTGCACGGTGCGCACGCCGGACTCGGTGAGGGTCTTGCCGAAGAGCGGCCGCGGCGCGTGCATCTTCACGAACACGAAGTCGTCGTCGAACTGGATGAAGTCCAGCATCCGCCCGCTCACGAGTCGCGCGATGCGCTCGCCGGCCTCGGCCTCCGGGTAGATGACGTGGTGCGCGCCGATGCGCTCGAGGATGCGGCCGTGCGACTTCGACACCGCCTTCGCCCAGATCTGCGGGATGCCGAGTTCCACGAGGTTCGCGGTGATGAGCACGGATGCCTCGATCTGAGAGCCGACGGCGACGATGGCGATCTGGAACTCCGCGGCGCCGATCTGGCGCAGGGCGTCGAGCTGGGTCGAGTCGGCCTGCACGGTGTGCGTGACCTGCTCGGCCCACTCCTGGACGAGCGCCGCGTCGCTGTCGACCGCGAGCACCTCGCGGCCGAGCAGATCGAGCTCGGCGGCCGCGGCCGACCCGAAGCGGCCCAGGCCGATGAGCAGCACGGGTGCGTCGTGCCGGATCTGGTGTGCGTGCGGGCTAGCCAACGATGGGCCTCTCTTCCGGGTGTGCGTAGAGCCGGCGCTGCTGGCTCTGTGCGAGGGCTGCCGCGAGCGTGATGCTGCCGATGCGGCCGAAGAACATGGTGAGGCCCAGCACGTAGACCGCCGGCGTCGGCGCGCCCATCGTCAGTCCCGTCGACAGGCCGCAGGTCGCGAAGGCGCTGATCACGTCGAACAGCACGTGGTCGAGCGAGTCGCGCGTGATCGCGAGCACGGTGACGGATGCCACGGCCACGATCGTGGCTCCCCAGAGCACGACCGACACCGCGACCCGGAGGACGTCGTTCGGGATGCGGCGATGGAACGCCTCCATGCTCTCGACGCCCTTCGCCTCGGCCACCGCCGCGAGGAACAGCACCGCGAGCGTCGTCACCTTGATACCGCCGCCGGTCGAGGCCGAGCCGCCGCCGATGAACATCAGCATGTCGGTCACGAGCAGGCTCGAGTTGTGCAGGTGCGCCACATCGAACGTCGCGAAGCCGCCCGAGCGCGCCATCGCCGACAGGAAGAACCCCTGGAAGACACTGTCGCCGCCGCCGCGGGCGCCGAGGGTCTGCGCATTGTCGCGCTCGAGCAGCCAGAGGACCAGGCCGCCGATGACGAACAGCACCAGATAGGTGACCACGGTGAGCTTCACATGCAGCGAGACGATGCGGCGGCGTTGGGAGGGGTTGCGGATGACGCGGGCGAGGGCGTAGATCACGGGGAATCCGATCGCCCCCAGCATGACCGTGACCGCGATCGTCGTGAGGAACACGTAATCGTGCGCGAACGGAAGCAGTCCGTTGTTGTTGGGGGAGAAGCCGGTGTTCGTGAACGCCATGGCCGAGTAGTAGACCGCGTCGCGGGCCGACTCGCCGAGCGTGAAGCCGTGCGCGAGCAGCAGCGGGAAGAGGATCAGCGCGGCGACCGCTTCGATGGCGACCACGCTGATCGCGATCGTCCGCAGCAGACCGCCGACCTCGCCGAGCCGCACGGCCTGGCTCTCGGCCACCGGCCCCTTGTGCGAGCGCAGCGGATTGGTGTCGCCCGCGGCGATCAGTCGGGCGCGCAGCCCCAGGTGCCGGCTGATGATGAGCCCCAGCGTCGAGGCGAGCGTCAGCACGCCGATGCCGCCGATCTGCACCCCGACATAGATGACCACCTCGCCGAAGCCCGACCAGTGCGTCGTCATGTCGACGGTCGAGAGCCCCGTCACGCACACCACCGAGATGGCGGTGAAGAGCGCGTCGGCGAAGTCGGTCGCCGTGTGTGCTGCGCTCGAGACAGGCAGCGACAGCAGACCCGTCCAGACCAGCACGAGCGCGGCGAACACGAGCAGCGCGAAGCGGCTGGGGCTCGCCGCGGCGAAGTCGGAGAAGGACTCGCGGATGCCGCGCCGACCCCGCCTCGCTGCGACCGCGGTCACCGACATCCCCCGCCCTCCACTCGCCCATCCTGCCCTGACCGCCCGGGACTGGCTACTCTTGCCCCTATGGCCGACATCTTTGACATCGTTGCCGACTCGACCAGGCGGGAGATTCTGCAGGTGCTGCTGGAATCCCAGACCACGGGCAGCGGTGAGGTGTCGGTGTCGCAGATCGTGCAGGCGCTCGAGCTGTCGCAGCCGACGGTCTCGAAGCACCTCAAGGTGCTGCGCGACTACGGGCTTGTGCGCGTGCGCGAGGAGGGTCAGCACCGCTACTACCACCTCGACCCGTCGCCGCTCGAAGAGGTCGACGAGTGGCTGTTCCCGTTCCTCGGCACGGCCGAGGAGCCGAGCGACGCGGCGGATGCCACGGCCATCGGCGCCGCGTCGTCGGTCGGCTTCGGGGCGACCGGCCTCTCCGAGTCCCAGAAGGAGTTCGCGGCGTCGGTCGGCAAGGTCGCCGCGGGGGCTGCCGCCCGTGCCGCCGCGCTCGCCTCACGCGTCAAGCGGTAGGCGGGCACTGCTCGGGCACTCACTGGTCGGGCGGAGCCGTTCTGGGTCGTTCTAGGCGGTTCGGGGCCACTTCCTGCGGCTGGTAAGATGGCTGTTTGTGTCGCGCTCGACGTGCGGCATCCCCGATCTTTGTGAGGTTTCCGTGGGTTCTGTCATCAAGAAGCGCCGCAAGCGCATGGCGAAGAAGAAGCACCGCAAGCTGCTTCGCAAGACGCGCCACCAGCGTCGCAACAAGAAGTAGATCTCGATCTGCCAGCAGAGAGCGCCAGGGCATTCGCCTTGGCGCTTCTTCTGTTGATCGGATGCCGGCCGCCGGTCGACTCGGCGAAGCCGAATGGAGACCTCGTGCCTAGGCTGGAGGCGTGCCCCACCGCATCACGTTCTACTCGAAGCCCGGCTGCCACCTGTGCGATGACGCGAGGAAAGTCGTCGACGACGTGGTGGCGCGGGTGCAGGCATCCGATGCCAGAGATCGTGATCTTCAGGTCGACGAGATCGACATCCTCGGTGACCCGGCGCTGCAGGCTCGGTACGGTGAGGAGATCCCGGTCGTGCTCATCGACGGGAAGATGCACACCTATTGGCGCGTCGACCCGGCGCGCTTCGAGAAGGCACTCAAGGAGCTCGTATGACCCTGCGTCACATCGTCGCGTGGACCCTCAAGTCGGATGACGCGGCGCAGCGCCGTGCGGATGCCGAGGGCGTGCGCTCGCGCCTGCTCGCGCTCGAGGGTGTGGTGCCGTCGATCCAGTCGATCGCCGTGATCATCGACGAGGTCGACGAGCGCACGACCAACTCGGTCGCCGTCGTCGCAGATTTCGCCGACGCCGCCGGTCTCGAGCAGTACATCGTGCACCCCGCCCATCAGGAGGCCGCGGCCTGGATCCGCACGGTGGTCAACCCCGAGTCGCGCGTGGCGGTCGACGGGTCGCTGTAGCCGCCTCGAGCTCGAGCTCGAACTCAATCCCGATCTCGAGCTCAAGCTCGATCTCGAACTCACCCGAAGTGTGACTTCGGGTCCCTTGTCTGACGAAAAGGGAACCCAAACTCACACTTCGGGGGACATGGGCCGGGGGACTCGGGCGCGGCCGAGGCCGGGGGTTACGGCGCGAGGCGGGTCGGGCCTCGGAAGAGCAGGGTCGTCTCGCGGATCGAGCTCTCGCCGAGCAGCAGCATCAGCACGCGGGCGAGGCCCATGCCGAAGCCGCCGTGCGGCGGGATGCCGTACTTGAAGAACTCCAGGTACTCGCCGATGCCGGCGGGGTCGAGGCCCTTGTCCTTCGCGTTCGCGAGCAGCTCGTCGATGCGGTGCTCGCGCTGCGCGCCGGTCGTGATCTCGGTGCCGTTGTAGATCAGGTCGTACGACTTGGTCAGCCCGGTCTCTGCATCGCGCATGTGGTAGTACGGGCGGATGCTCGCGGGGTAGTCCGTCACGAACACGAAGTCGTGGCCGTACTTCTCCTTCACATACGCGCTGATCTGGCGTTCGCCCTCGGGGTCGAGGTCGCCGTCCTCGCGCGGCACCGTGTAGCCGCGCTCGTTCTTCAAGATCTCGTGCACCTCGGCGAGCGGGATGCGCGGGAACGGAATCGCCGGAACCTCGACCTCGATGCCGAACAGCTCGCGGATCTCGTCGCCGTGCTTCGCCTTGACGGCGGCGAGGCCAGCGGCGAGCAGCTGCTCCTGCATGTCGATGACATCGGTGTACGAGTCGATCCACGAGATCTCGGCGTCGACCGACATGAACTCGGTCGCGTGCCGCGAGGTGAACGACGGGTCGGCACGGAAGACGGGGGAGATCTCGAAGACCTTGCCGAAGCCGGCCGCCTGCGCCATCTGCTTGAAGTGCTGGGGGCTCTGCGCGAGGTACGCGGTGCCGAGGTCGAAGTAGTCGAGCTGGAACAGCTCGGCGCGCGACTCTGACGGGGACTCCATCAGCTTCGGGGTGTGGATCTCGACGAATCCGTTGTCGACCCACCAGGTGCGCCACGCGTGCTCGAGCGTCGTCTGAATGCGGAAGATGAGCGCGTTCTTCGGCTGGCGCAGGTCGAGCCAGCGGTAGTCGAGGCGCTTGTCGAGGCTCGAGTCGGCGGCGATCGGCGCCTCGGGCAGCGACGCCCCCGCGACGTCGAGGGTGCCGACCTTGACCTCGAGGCCGCCGAGCTTCACGCGCTCGTCGTGCTTGAGCCCGCCGGTCACCGTGATGAAGGTGCCGAGGGACAGCCCCGAGATCGACTCGGTGAGTGCGAGGGCGGATGCCGCCGCCGCGGCGCCCTCGGTGTCAGAGGCCGCCTCCGGCGAGATCTCGCGCGTCGCCGGGTTCACGAGCTGCAGCGCACCGGACTCGTCGCGCAGCACCACGAACTGCACCTTCTTCTGATCGCGGACCGTCTCGACCCAGCCGGCGACGGTCACGGGGCCGTCGGGAAGAGCGGAAAGGTCCTTGATGAGGGTGCGGTGAGTCACGGGGCAATCGTACCGGGGCGTGCCCCGCGAAACCGGCAGACCGTCGTGCACCCTGCTCCCCGATCCTGTGGGCCGCGAGGCGAACCGCACCCCGGCGGCACAACGCCCGGCTCGCAGGGATTTCAGGGGAACGGCCTCCGTAGACTTGCGCCGTGGCTAGTCGGCAGGTGCATCTCGTGCGCCATGGCGAGGTGTACAACCCCGACCATGTGCTCTACGGCCGACTCCCCGAGTTCCACCTCTCGCAGCTCGGTCGGCGCATGGCGCAGGCCGCAGCGGACGAGCTGGTCGCCCGCGAGCGGCCGGTCGCGGCGCTGATCGCCTCCCCGCTCGTGCGGGCTCAGGAATCCGCCGCCCCCATCTCGTCGGCGCTGCGCCTCGACATCCGCACCGACCCCCGCATCATCGAGCCGAGCAACCACTTCGAGGGCAAGGTGATGGAGAAGGCGGTCAAGAACCCCGTCAACTGGCCCTGGCTCGTCAACCCGCTGCGCCCCTCGTGGGGCGAGGCCTACAGCTCGATCGTCGCCCGCATGACCGCAGCGATGGCGGATGCCTTCGAGCTGCCGCCCCTGTCGGGCGACGACCCCGGCGACGTGATCATGGTGAGCCACCAGCTGCCGATCTGGGTCACGCACCTCTCGTTGGCGGGCGAGCGGCTGATGCACGATCCGCGCCAGCGCCGCTGCAACCTGTCGAGCATCACGAGCTTCGAGCGCGGCGCCGACGGCACGATCCGCGAGGTCGGCTACACCGACCCGGCGGGCGAGCTGCAGGGCGTGGCCGTCGACGTGGGGGCGGTGTGATGCGGGGGCGTCGAGTTCTGGCATCCGTCGCCTCTGCCGTGATCGCCGCGACGGTGCTCTCGGGCTGCACCGCGACCGCCCTGCAGTCGCAGTACGAGAACGGCGACAACAAGGGCTACATCTCGGGCACCGGCGTGACCGAGATCAAGCCGGCCGACCGCAAGGAGGCCGTGCCGTTCTCGGGGAAGACCGAAGAGGGCTCGACCTTCTCGACCGCGGCCCACGCGGGCGACGTCATCGTCGTGAACTTCTGGTACGCGGGGTGCCCGCCGTGCCGGGTCGAGGCGAAGACGCTGCAGAAGCTGAGCACGCAGTACGCGGGCAAGGGCGTCGACTTCGTCGGCGTCAACACGCGCGACGATGCGGCCAGCGCGAAGTCGTTCGACACGACGTTCGGGGTGACCTACCCGTCGATCCTCGATGCGCAGAAGGGCGCCGTGCAGCTCGCGTTCAGCGGCACCTATCGCCCGAACGCGACGCCGACCACGATCATCCTCGACAAGCAGGGCCGCGTCGCGGCGCGCATCGAGGGCCCGATCAACGACCAGCCCTCGACGGTGTCGACGCTGATCGACAGCGCACTCGCCGAAGGCCGCTCGTGAACAACCCGTTCGCCGAGCTGGTCTCGAGCGGGCAGCTCGTCGTCGCGGTGCCGATCGCGCTGCTCGCCGGGCTCGTCTCGTTCGCGTCGCCGTGCGTGCTGCCGCTCGTGCCCGGCTACCTCGCGTACATCGGCGGATTCACCGACGGCCGCTCGACCGCCGCGAAGGGCGACCGGCGCGGTCAGGCCCGCCTCGGGCTCGGCGTCGGGCTGTTCGTGCTCGGCTTCGCGGTCGTGTTCGTCATCACGGGCTACGTCTTCGGGAGCCTCGGGCTGTGGATCGGCGTCTACCGCGACGTGATCACCCGCGTCGCCGGCGCCATCGTGATTCTGCTCGGCCTCGTGTTCATCGGGCAGTTCTCGTTCCTGCAGAGCATCGTGAAGCCGGGCTGGCGGGTTCGCTCGGGCCTCGCAGGCGCTCCGCTGCTCGGCATCGTCTTCGCGCTCGGCTGGAGCCCCTGCTACGGCCCGACGCTCGCCGCGATCTCGAGCCTGAGCTTCAACAGCGGCTCGCCGTGGCAGGGCGCCCTGCTCGCGCTCTGCTACGCGCTCGGCCTCGGCATTCCGTTCCTGCTGATCGCCCTCGGGCTCGGCTGGGCGTCGTCCGCGGTCGCATTCCTCAAGCGGCATATCCGCCTCGTGAACCTGATCGGTGGCGCGCTGCTCGTCGCCATCGGGGTGCTCATGGTCAGCGGGCTGTGGAACGAGATGGTCCTCAAGCTGCAGGAGGTGCTTCCCTATTTCCAGACCGCAGTCTGATCTCGACGAGGCCGGCACCCCGGCGACCGCGCGCACCTCGCAGTTCGATCGCAGCGCGGGCGGCGACCTGCTGCCGAGCGACCACATCGACACCGTCGACCCCGCGGGGGACGACGGCGGCGCAGGGGGTGCGGGCGGGGCATCCGTCGGCAACCTGAAGCTTGGCCCCATCGGCTGGGCGCGCTGGTTCTGGCGCCAGCTGACGAGCATGCGCACCGCGCTGTTCCTGCTGCTGCTGCTCGCCCTCGCCGCGGTGCCCGGCTCACTCGTGCCGCAGCACCTGAGCGACCCGAACGGCGTCACGCAGTACCAGCTCGACCACCCGACGCTGTACCCGATCCTCGACAAGCTGCAGCTGTTCGACACCTATTCCTCGGTGTGGTTCTCGGCCATCTACCTGCTGCTGTTCGTCTCGCTCGTCGGCTGCATCATCCCGCGCGTCAAGCACCACGTCGACGCGATGATGGCCAAGCCGCCGAAGACGCCGGTGCGGCTGAACCGCATGGCGGGCTTCCGCAGCACGACGGCGCCGGAGGGCACGGATGCCGCGGCCGCGGTCGCCGAGGCGCGGAAGATCCTCGCGGCACAGGGGTATCGCACCGCCCTCTTCGAGGGGCCGCGCGGCGAGAAGTCCGTCTCGGCCGAGCGCGGCTACCTGCGCGAGACGGGCAACCTCGTCTTCCACATCGCCCTGCTCGGCATCCTCATCGTCGTCGGCATCGGCAGCAGCTTCGGCTGGACAGCGCAGCGCATCGTGACGGTGGGGCAGACCTTCGTCGACACGAGCGTGAACCTCGACTCGTTCAATCCCGGGCGCTGGGTGACGGGCGAGAACCTGCCGCCGTACTCGGTCACGGTGAAGAAGCTGGCCGTCGAATACGAGTCGGCGAACAAGAACGCGCTCGGCCAGCCGCTCGACTACGACGCGAGCGTCACCGCCACGAAGAGCGACGGAACCAGCTACGACGCGCACATCAAGGTCAACCACCCGCTGCGCATCGACGGCACGAGTGTCTACCTGCTCGGCAACGGCTACTCGCCGGTGCTGACCTTCCGCAACGCGAAGGGCGAGGTCGTCGCGAGCGGGCCGACGCCGTTCCTCGCCGAAGACGCGAACATGACCTCGCAGGGCGTGATCAAGGTGACCGACGGGCTGAAGAAGCAGCTCGGCATCGCCGGCGTCTTCATGCCGACGGCGGGCCGCGCCGCGAACGGCCAGCTCGTGTCGAGCTACCCCGGGCTCAAGAATCCGCGCGTCTCGCTCACGGTGTACTCGGGGAACCTCGGCCTCGACAAGGGTGTTCCCCAGTCCGTCTACGAGCTCAACACCGACCACCTCACGCAGATCGCGGGGCCCGGGGTGAAGTCGTCGCCGGCGCTCGACCTCGGCGTCGGCGAGACGGCGAAGCTTCCCGGCGGCCTCGGCACGGTGACCTTCGACCGGGTCGAGCGGTATGCGTCGCTCGACATCCACCACGACCCCACGCAGGGCTGGGTGCTGGTGTTCGCGATCCTGATTCTGGGCGGGCTGCTCACGTCGCTGTTCGTGCCGCGGCGCCGCATGTGGGTGAAGGCGAAGCCGGATGCCGCAGGGCAGGTGACCCTCGAATACGCCGGCCTCGCCCGCGGTGAGGACCCGCGCCTCGACGAGGCGGTCGAGGCGCTGGCATCCGCCCACGCAGCCTCACTTCCCGATGCTCGTTCTGTAGGCGAACTCAACAACTCGAAGGCGTAGCGTAACGACGTGACCGAGACCCTCTCCACCATCTCCGAGATCGCGATCTACGTGGTCATGGGGCTGTATGTCGTCGCGACCGCCCTGTTCGCGCTTGACCTCGCCAAGCGCAGCTCGCAGGGCGCGGCCCCCACCGCGGTGCGCAGCGCCGTGGAGCGCCGGGCCGCGGAGCGCCAGGCCGCGGCGGCGGGCGGCTCTGCGGCGGCCGCGGGCTCGGTGGGGACGAGCGGCTCGGGCGGCTCTGCCACGGCGACGCTCGTGCGGCCGACCGCGTCGGCGAAGCCCGGCTCCACAGGCGTCCCCAGCAGCTCGAAGATGCTGCGCGCGGCCATGGCGGTCACGTGGGGCGCGTGGATCATCCACCTGCTCTCCGACGTCACGCGCGGCATCGCCGCCGGTCGCGTGCCGTGGGCCAACATGTGGGAGTTCTCGCTCACCGGCACGCTCGTGATCGTGGGGCTGTTCCTGTTCGCGAACCTGCGGTGGGACATCCGCTGGATCGGCACGTTCATCCTCGGTCTCGTGTGCGTGCTGCTGATGGTGGCGCAGGTGCGCTACTACGTGCCGGTCGTGCCGCTGCCGCCCGCCCTGCAGTCGTACTGGCTCGTGATCCACATCATGGTGGCGATCTTCGGCACCGGGTTCTTCGCTCTCGGCTTCGCGCTCGCCGCCGCGCAGCTGCTGCAGACCTGGCGTGAGCGCCGCGAGGCGCTGTCGCTGCCGCCCGTGCTGCCGTTCCTCAAGACGCTGCCGAACGCGCTGACGCTCGAGAACCTGAGCTACCGGGTGAACATCGTCGGCTTCATCTGCTGGACGTTCACGCTCATCGCCGGCGCCATCTGGGCCGAGAAGGCCTGGGGCCGGTACTGGGGCTGGGACACCAAAGAGGTGTGGACCTTCATCATCTGGGTGATCTACGCCGGGTACATCCACGCGCGCGCGACCCGCGGCTGGCGCGGTCAGCCCTCGGCGTGGCTCGCCATCGCGGGCTTCGTCGCGGTGATGTTCAACTTCGGCATCGTGAACGTGTTCTTCCACGGGCTGCACTCGTACTCGGGGCTCACGAACTAGGGGCGCTTCTCGGGGCGCTTCTCGACGCGCCTGCCAGCCGGCTCTTTCAGCCGGCCTTGCGCTGCGCCGGCTCGACGGAGTCGCCGAAGATCTCGGGCGTGAGGCCGTTGAGGAACACACCCGGCTCGACGCTCAGTGCCGTCGCAATACGCACGAGCAGCCGGATGTTGGGCAATGACCGCCCGCTCTCGTATGCGCGCACGTTCGACGAGTCGATGCTCGCTGCAACGGCGAGCTGATCCTGCGTGAACCCCGCGAGCGCCCTCTGCTCGGCGATGCGCTTGCCGATGTAGGCAGCGGCATCTGAGGCGACTCGGGGCACCTCTTTAGCCTCACGATGCCCCAACACTGGTGCCAGGGCGAATGTCACCGGGTACTTGTACCGTTAAGGCGTGCCCGAACGAGACTCCACCGCCCGCCTGGTGAAGTCGCGCCAGCGGGTGGCAGACCACGGCGAGGTCTTCACGCCCGGCTGGCTCGTCGACGACATGCTCGACCAGGTCAAGTCCGAGACCGAGCGCATCGACGCGCGCTTCCTCGAGCCGGCGTGCGGCTCGGGCAACTTCCTCGTGCCGGTGCTCGCGCGCAAGCTCGCGGCCGTCAAGGCGCGGCACGGGCGCAGCGACTTCGAGAAGAGGCACTACGCGCTGTTCGCGCTGATGTGCGTCTACGGCATCGAGCTGCTGCCCGACAACGTGGCCGAGTGCCGCGCGAACCTGCTCGAGGTCTTCACGAGCTTCCTCAGAGCCGGCTCCGACGACGTGTGGGCACGTGCGGCATCCGTCGTGCTCGCCGTCAACGTCGTGCAGGGCGACGCGCTGAAGATGACGGATGGCTCGGGCGAGCACATCATCTTCCCCGAGTGGGGCTACCTCGGCGGCGGCAAGTACCAGCGGCGCGACTTCCGCTTCGACAACCTGACGCAGCGCGCCTCCTTCCAGGGCACGCTCTTCGACGCTCTTGAAGAGCATGAGGTGTTCACGCCGGTGCGCAGCTACCCGCGCATGACCGTGCAAGAACTCGCATCGTCGCCGGTTGAGCCTGTCGAAACCCGGGCGGGCACGCAGTGACCGGCCAGGCGCCGCTCGCGCTCGCGGGCTACAACCCCGACGTTCTCACCTGCATCGCGAACCTGTCGAACGACGAGGTGTTCACGCCGCCCGAGCTCGCGAACCGCATGCTCGACACCCTCGAGCTCGCGTGGGCCGAGGCGAACGAGGGCGCCAGCATCTGGGCCGACCCGACCGTGACCTTCCTCGACCCCTTCACCAAGTCGGGCGTGTTCCTGCGCGAGATCGTGTCGCGGCTCACGGTCGGGCTCGCCGAGCGGATGCCTGATCTGCAGGAGCGCGTCGACCACATCCTCACCAAGCAGGTCTTCGGAATCGCGATCACGCAGCTGACCGCGCTACTCGCGCGGCGCTCGGTCTACTGCTCGAAGTTCGCCAACGGGCCGCACTCGATCGCGAGGTCGTTCGACACCGCAGACGGCAACATCTGGTTCGAGCGCACCGAGCACACGTGGATCGAGCGGAAGAGGGAGCGCCGTGTCGACCCTCTGACCGGCGAGGAAGCGCTTGTGCAGATCGTGGGAACCGGCAGGTGCGCGTTCTGCGATGCGAGCGAAGCCGAGTACGGCCGCGAGGACGATCTCGAGACCCATGCGTACGCGTTCATCCACACCGACGACATCAAGGCTCGAATCGGCGAGCTGTTCGGAGCCGACATGCAGTTCGACGTCATCATCGGGAACCCGCCGTACCAGCTGGGTTCGAACGGCGGCACCCGCGACGTTCCGATCTATCAGCACTTCGTCGAGCAGGCGATGGCTCTCGAGCCCCGCTTGCTGACGATGGTGATTCCCTCGCGATGGATGGCCGCCGGCCTTGGCCTGCGCGACTTCAGAGAATCGATGCTGCACGACAGGCGGCTGCGAGCGCTGACCGACTACCCCGTCGCAAAGGACGTGTTCACCGGGGTCGAGGTCAAGGGCGGTGTGTGCACATTCCTGTGGGATGCCGACTACGACGGCCTCTGCGAGGTGACGACCGTTCGCGGGAAGGAAGTGACGGGCCCGGTGGCCCGCGACCTCGGCGAGTACGACGTTTTCGTCCGAGATGCGCGGGCCGTCGACATCCTGCGGAAGGTGCTCTCGGCGAACGAGGTGTCGGTCAACACGATCCTCTCGGCGGACAAGGAGTTCGGCTGGACCTCGAACTTCGACGGCTTTCACGCTCGGCAGCAGCCAGGGGACGTGCCCCTGTACTACGTGCGGAAAGCCAAGCGCGATATCGGGTTCATCGCGCGCGCGGAGGTGTCGAAGAGCGCCGCGCTCATCGACACGTGGAAGGTGCTGGTGCCGAAGGCGGGGTCCGGCGGCGGGGCCGTCCCCGACTATGTTCTGGGCCGCCCGCAGATCGCGCCGTCGCCGTCGGTGTGCACGCAGTCGTTCTTGTTCTTCCACGTCGGCACCGAGAGCGAGGCGGTGAGCGTCGCGTCGTACTACGCGACGCGGTTCTTCCGGTTCCTCGTCTCGCTGCGCAAGATCACCCAGGACGCGACGAAGGCGACCTACCGGTGGGTCCCCCTTCAGAGCTGGGACCGCACGTGGACCGACGCTGAGCTGTATGCCAAGTACGGCCTCACCGCCGCAGAGGTCGCGTTCATCGAATCGCAGGTGACCGAAGTCTCGTGGGCCGGGGACTTCGATGTCTAAGCCCATCGGGGCGCTGCTTCCCGAGAAGCCCGAGTCGAAGCTGCGCATCTACGCATACGAGATCCACGACGACGCGCACGCCGGGCTGCTCAAAGTCGGGCAGACCACGCAGGACGTCAAGGTGCGCGTTGCCCAGCAGCTCAAGACCGCGGCGATCGAGAACTACACGATCGTGCTCGACGAGCCGGCCGTGCGCGACGACGGCAGCTTCTTCCGCGACCACGAGGTGCGTGCCCGGCTCAAGCAGAAGGGTTTCGAGAACCCCATGCTCGAGTGGATGCGCTGCAGCGTCGCCGATGTGCAGACCGCGATCACCGAACTGCGAAAAGGCCTGACGCTCAGCGGCACCCACCACGAGACGTTCCCGATGCGCGCCGAGCAGGAGCGCGCCGTCGAGGCGACCCTGCGCTACTTCGCATCGGTCAAGGCCGAAGACGACAACGCCGTCCCCGAGTTCCTCTGGAACGCCAAGATGCGCTTCGGCAAGACCTTCACCACCTACCAGCTCGCGAAGCGCATGAACGCCCGCCGCGTGCTGGTCGTCACCTTCAAGCCCGCCGTCGAAGACGCGTGGCGCACCGACCTCGAGTCGCATGCCGACTTCGACGGCTGGCAG
This sequence comes from Gryllotalpicola kribbensis, assembly GCF_039538245.1. Lineage (NCBI taxonomy): Bacteria > Bacillati > Actinomycetota > Actinomycetes > Micrococcales > Microbacteriaceae > Gryllotalpicola > Gryllotalpicola kribbensis. Next base: position 101,297 of record NZ_BAABBX010000001.1, on the reverse strand, counting down.
TACCTGTCGCGCCAGAGCGAGGGGGACCCGGGGGATGCCGACCCCGAGCGACCCCTCGTCTACTTCGGCTCCTTCCAGGACCTGATGGGGAAGGACGCCGCCGGCAACTTCAAGCCGAAGCACAAGTGGCTCAGCGACGAGAAGTGGGATCTCGTCGTCTTCGACGAGTACCACTTCGGCGCCTGGCGCGACACCGCCAAGGAGCTCTTCGAGGGCGAGGACGACACCGCGCGCAAGCGCGAGACAGACGCCGAGTTCAATCCGGCTCTCGATACCTTCGCCGAAGAGATCGAAGAGCTGCACAACGACGAAGACGCCTTCGTGCCGATCTACGCCGGCGCGTACCTCTACCTCTCGGGCACGCCGTTCAAGGCGCTCGCCACCGGCCGATTCATCGAAGAGCAGATCTTCAACTGGACCTACACCGACGAGCAGCGCGCCAAGCTCGAATACGCGCAGAAATACCCCGGCGCGCGGAATCCGTATGCCTCTCTGCCCGAGATGCGGCTGATGACGTACCGGATGCCCGACGACATCCTCTCCGTCGCGAGCGGCGGCGAGCACGACGAGTTCGACCTGAACGCCTTCTTCGAGGCGAGGGGCGAGGGCGACGACGCCGAGTTCGTGCACAAGGACGAGGTGCAGAAGTGGCTGAACCTCATCCGCGGCGAGCACCGGCCGACCCAGCTCGATGCGCTCAAGACCGGCGAGCGGCCGCCGCTGCCGTACTCCGACACGCGCCTCTTGCCGTACCTGCAGCACTCGATCTGGATGCTTCCCCGCGTGAACTCGTGCACGGCGATGGCGAAGCTGCTCGCCGAGCCGCAGAACGTGTTCTGGCACGACTATGACGTCGTCAACGTCTCGGCGCCCGGTGTCGGCATCGGCCTCGATGCCCTGCCGCCGGTGCGGAAGGCGATCGGCAACGGCTTCGACACCAAGACGATCACGCTCACGGTCGGCAAGCTCACGACGGGTGTGACGGTCGCACAGTGGTCGTCGATCCTCATGCTGCGCAACCTCAAAGCGCCCGAGACCTACTTCCAGGCCGCCTTCCGCGTGCAGTCGCCGTGGTCGATCACGAATCCGAACGGCGACGACCCGAACGAAGAGGCCATCCTCAAGCCGGTCTGCTTCGTCTTCGACTTCGCCCCGACCAGGGCGCTACGCCAGATCAGCGAGTACGGCATCGGCCTCGCGCCCGGTGAGTCGAACCCCGAGAAGGCCGTCGCCGAGCTCGTGAACTTCCTGCCGGTGCTCGCCTACGACGGCGCGCACATGTCGCAGGTCGACGCGGGTGGCATCCTCGACATCGCCATGGCCGGCACCTCCGCCACCCTGCTCGCACGCAAATGGGAATCCGCGATCCTCGTCAACGTCGACAACGTGACGCTGAAGAAGATCATGGCGAGCGAGGCCGCGATGAACGCCGTCATGAACATCGAGGGATTCCGCGCCCTGGGCTCGTCGGTGTTCGAGACGGTCGTCAACAAGTCCGAGAAGCTCAAGGAGACGAAGAAGAAGCTCGAGGGCAAGGACGTCGACAGGGCGACGAAGGCCGAGCTGACCGCGGAGGAGAAGGAGTACACGTCCAAGCGGAAGCAGATCCAGGAGAAGCTGATCAAGTTCGCGACCCGGATTCCCGCGTTCATGTACCTGACCGACTTCCGCGAGAACACCCTGCAGGACGTCATCACGAAGCTCGAGCCCGAGCTCTTCAAAGCCGTCACCGGCCTCACCGTCGAGGACTTCAACCTGCTGGTCGGCCTCGGTGTCTTCAACGCGGCGCACATGAACCAGGCGGTGTTCGCGTTCCGGCGCTACGAGGATGCCTCGCTCTCGTACACGGGCATCGAGTCGCACCGGGGGCTGCGCCGCTACGGCCTCTACGACACGGTCGTCGCTGTCGAGTAGCCGAACTGCGCCGTCAGGCGAGCGGCCCCTCGCCCTCGGCGCGCTCCTGAAAGGCGGTCACGGCCCCGCCGTTGTCGCGCGCCCAGTCGTTGAGGACCTCGATGGGCCCGATGAGCGTCTCGCCGAGCTCGGTGAGGCGGTACTCGATGCGGCGCGAAGCGCCGGCGCGGCGCTCGACGAGGCCGTAGTCGGCCAACCGGCGCAGCGTGTGCGCGAGCATCTTCCTCGAGATGCCGCCGACGACATCCACGAGTTCGCCGTGGCGTCGCGGCCCCTGCCTGAGCGCGAAGATCACGAGCGCCGCCCACTTCTCAGAGAGGATCTCGACCGTGAGGCGGGTCGGGCAGTCGGAGAGGACCCCGGGCCCCGCCAGATTCTGCATGGTTCCACGGTACCCGCAGGTAACACGCGGCTTCCTAGCGTGAATAGCGGCCAGAAGCGAACGGATGCCTGAGGAGTAGTAGCCATGCCACGAGTTGTCGTCTTCGACGAGTTCGGCGGACCCGAGGTCCTGCACATCGTCGACGAACCTGTCGTCGAGCCCGCCGCCGGCGAGGTGCGGGTGCGCGTCGAGGCGTCGGCGGTGAACCCGCTCGACTCGATGATTCGCGCGGGCACGTCGCCGGCGCCCGTGCCGCTGCCGCACGCGCGTCTCGGCGTCGAGGCGACCGGAGTGATCGACGCGGTCGGCGACGGAGTCACCGCGGTGCGCGCGGGCGACCCGGTCATCATCACCGCGATCCCGGATTCTTGGGTGAGAGGCAGCCACGCGGACTACACGACGGTCCCGGCCAGCACGGTTGTTCCGCGGCCGGCCGGGCTCGACGTCGCCGAGGCGGCGGCCAGCTGGGTCGGGTTCTCGACGGCGTACGGCGCGCTCGTCGAGGAGGGTCGGCTGAGGCGGGGGCAGCGCGTTCTGATCTCGGGGGCCTCGGGCGCCGTGGGGCGCGCGGCGATCCAGATCGCGGGCGAGCTCGGTGCGGTGCCGATCGCGATCACGCGCCGGTCCGCCAAGGCTGGCGAGTTGCGCGCGGCCGGCGCGGCGGAGGTCATCGCCACCGACCGCGACGAGGTCGCCGACGCGGTGCGCCGCCTCACCGACGGCGCCGGCGTCGACCTCGTGCTCGATCTGGTCAGGGGTCCTGGTCAGGGTGAGCTCGTCGCGGCGACGCGGCCGGGCGGGAAGGTGGTCGCGGCCGGCTTCCTCGACCCGCGCCCCGCGCCGGATTCCGCCGACGGCTCGGTCGAGGTCGTGGACTACTACGGCTTCGGGCGCTTGAGCGACCCCGCGGTGGTGGCGCGGATGGCGGCATCCCTCAACGCCGGCGTGAGCCGCGGGAAGCTGCGGCCCGCCATCGACACCGTCGTTCCCCTCGACGACATCGTGGCGGCTCATCGCCGCTTCGAAGCGGGCGCGCACGGCGGCAGGAAGATCGTCGTCATGCACTGAGCCTGCGCGGGGCGGTCGCCCTGGCCGTCCTCGGGCCCGGCCGCCACCGACGACGCGGTGCCGGTCGAGACGGCGGCCGGCGGGCCGCCGTGTGCGGCGGCGGTGCGCGGCGGCCCCGGCGACATGAGATGGCCTTCAGCCCCGCGCGGCGGCCGTGCGGCGACACTAGACGCCGAAACACCGCGAGCGCAGCGGCACCTATTGTCGCCCGATCAGAGCCCGGCGCGCGGAAACGGCATCTACTGTCGCCGCGAGGGCAGCGTGAGCAGCGCGTGGCAGCGCTCGATGCGAGCGAGCCACCACGCGCGGCGCTCGGGCGAGGCGGCGTTCGCCTCGAGCAGAGCCTCGGTGGGCGCCACCCGACCGGTGCTGATCTGGCCGCGAGCGGGCAGCAGCGGGGCATCCGTCACGTCGCTCTCGAACAGCGCGGCGGTGCCGAGCCCGCAGTCGAACTCGAGCGCGGGCAGCGCGGCGGCGAGCGACGCGCCCATCGCGAGCCCGATCGACGTGTCGAGCGCGCTCGAGACGACGCACGGCAGCCCGGCCTCCGCGACGATGGCCAGCGCCGCGCGCACCCCGCCGAGCGGCTGCGCCTTGATCACGAGCACGTCGGCCGCGCCCGCCCGGGCGACGGCAAGCGGGTCGCTCGCCTTGCGCACGCTCTCGTCGGCGGCGATCAGGATGCCGAGTCGAGAGACGCGCCGGCGCAGCTCGGCGAGCTCGTCGACGGTCGCGACCGGCTGCTCGACGTACTCGAGGTCGAACCGCTCGAGGGCGCGGATCGCATGCTCGGCCTCGTCGACGTTCCACAGCGCGTTGGCGTCCACGCGGATGCGCCCCTCGGGGCCCAGCGCCTCGCGCACCGCAGCCACGCGAGCGACGTCGTCGGCGAGCGTCTGGCCGGGGTCGGCGACCTTCACCTTCGCGGTGCGGGCGCCGGGGAAGCGCGCGAGCACACCCGGCACCGCGTCGGCCGCGACGGCGGGGACCGTGGCGTTCACGGGGATCGACGAGCGCAGCAGCGCGGGCTGCGGCCCCCAGCCGTAGTCGTAGGCGGCGGCGAGCCAGGCGGATGCCTCGTCGTCGCCGTACTCCACGAAGGGGCTGAACTCGGTCCAGCCGTTCGGGCCCTCGAACACGGCGGCCTCTCGCACGGTGATGCCGCGGAACCGCGTCACCATCGGCAGGGCGACCACGCGCACACCGGCCAGCACCTCGCCGAGCTCAGGAAGAACGGGCGGAACGGCGGCCGACGCTGCACCCATCAGTTGATGCAGGTGGTCTTGTTGTAGTTCTTCGTCGACGCGCTCGGCGACGGCGCGGGCGCCTGCGACTTCGACGGCGAGCTCGACGAGCCCGAACCCGACGAGGTGCCGCCGCTCGAGGCATCCGACGCGCCCACCGGCATCTTGCCGTCGGTGCCGAGGATCACGGTGACGTGCTCGTAGTCGGAGGACTGCGCGACCGCAGCGCCGGGCAGATGGGCGAGCACCGCCTTGGCCTGCGACTCGTCGCCCTTCGGGAAGTAGACGGTCGTGGTCTGCTGCGAGGCGGGCGCGTCGGTCGGCTGGCCGGTCTGGAAGCCGAGCGACTTGTAGGTCGCGAGCGCCGTGCTCGAGCCGCCCGCGGTGCCTGCGCCGTTCAGCACGTCGACCGTGACGGATGAGGGGTCGGCCGCCTTCGCCTCTGACACGCGCTGGGCTGCGGTCTTGCCGCCCGTGACGCTCGCCATGAAGTCGGGCAGCGCGTCGTAGTCGATCATGACGACCGACTGGCCGTTGATGGTCGCATAGGGGTCGGGCAGCAGGGGGATCGTGGCCGAGCGGATGCCCCCGCTCTTCAGGCCCTTGAGCTGGGTGGCGAGCGACAGCAGGTTGAGCTGATCGTCCATCTCGAGCGACGAACTGACCGCGCCGACGACCTTGTTGAGCTTGACGGGGTTCAGCAGCGTGCCGGCCGAGAGCATCTGCTGCGCCTCCATCGACAGGAAGTACTGCTGGCGAGCGGCGCGATCGAGGTCGCCGTTGGGCAGGCCGTGGCGCTGTCGCACGAACTGCAGGGCCTGCCGCGCGTCCAGTTTCTGGACGCCCGCGGGGAAGTCCGCCCCGGAGTACGGGTCGTTCACCGCGTTGTTGAGGCATACCGTGACCGGCCCGAGCGAGTTCGCGATGTTGTAGAAGCTGAGCAGGCTCACCTTGACGTAGTGGTTCACCGTGAGCCCGGTGAGGTTCTGGATCGTCTTGATCAGCAGCTTGACGCCCGCCGCGTCCTTCTGGTCGGCGGTGCCCGACGCGTCGTTCATGCCGTAGACGTAGGCCGCGTTCAGCTTGCCCTTGCCGTGGCCCGGAATCGACACGTACGAGTCGCGCGGGAACGAGATCAGGGTCGCCGACGACCCGTTCGCAGGCACGTGCAGCAGGATCATCGTGTCGGTGTTCGCGCTGCCGCCGTCATCGGTCGTCGACAGCTCGGCGTACTGCTCGGGCGTCATGTTGGCGGGGCGCTGGTCGTTCCCGATCAGCAGGATGTTCTGCGCGGTGCCCGGCTTGTCGTCGCCCACGACGCCGCCGATGCGGTGGATGCCGCTCGAGAAGTGCCAATAGGTGAAGCCCACGTAGCCGAAGCCGGCGACCAGCAGCAGGGCGAGACCCCCGGCGATGAACGCCATGGTGCGGCGGAAGCGCTTTCTGCGCGCGTCGGACCACTGCCGGGGCTTGTGCTCCGGCTCGTACAGAGGCAGATCGTCGTATCGGGTCACCAGCAGACAACGTACAGACACCCCCTGTGCGCGCGGTCTGCACACGCCCCGAACGGCGTGAAAGTCAGCCTTAAGGTGGAGGACATGGCCGACGCGCGCAGGGTTTCCGAGATCTTCGACGAGACGCAGTGGGCGGTCGCGCCCGGCTTCGACGAGCTGACCGACGTCACCTATCACCTCTCGACGGGCGACGGCATCGCGGGCCGGGTCGCCCGCATCGCCTTCAACCGGCCGGAGGTGCGCAACGCGTTTCGGCCGCACACGGTCGACGAGCTCTACGAGGCGCTCGAAGACGCGCGCACCGATCCGCGCGTCGGCGTGGTGCTGCTCACGGGCAACGGCCCGAGCCCGAAGGACGGCGGCTGGGCGTTCTGCTCGGGCGGCGACCAGCGCATCCGCGGCCGCGACGGCTACAAGTACAGCGACGACGAGGCATCCGTCTCGCCGGCGGGCGCCGCGCGCGCGGGCCGCCTGCACATCCTCGAGGTGCAGCGCCTCATCCGCTTCATGCCGAAGGTCGTCATCGCCGTCGTCCCCGGGTGGGCGGCCGGCGGCGGCCACTCGCTGCACGCCGTCGCGGATCTCACGATCGCGAGCGCCGAGCACGGGCGATTCAAGCAGACGGATGCCGATGTCGGCAGCTTCGACGCCGGCTACGGCTCGGCCTACTACGCGCGCCAGATCGGGCAGAAGCTCGCCCGCGAGGTGTTCTTCCTCGCGCAGGAGTACTCCGCTCAGCGCGCCTACGAGATGGGCGCGGTCAATGCCGTGGTGCCGCACGCCGAGCTCGAGGCGACGGCACTCGAGTGGGCGCGCACCATCCTCGGCAAGTCGCCGACGGCGATCCGCATGCTGAAGTACGCCTTCAACGCGGTCGACGACGGGCTCGTCGGCCAGCAGCTCTTCGCCGGCGAGGCGACCCGCCTCGCGTACGGCACCGACGAGGCCGTCGAGGGCCGCGACGCCTTCCTCGAGAAGCGCGCGCCCGACTGGTCGCCCTTCCCGTGGCAGTTCTGATGGCACGCGCGATCGAGGGGTGCCGAGACGGGCTTTCGGCGCCGCATTTCCCCGTTTTCGCACGTCTCGCTGACCGCGCGAGCGAGCAGCGATGACGCGCGAACTGAAACGGATGCCGGACTCCGACGTTCCGGCGCTGGTGGCGGCTCTGCGCGCGGCGCTCGACGGCACGGGCCCCGCGATCCTCCCCTTCGACGCGACCCGCCCCTCGACCGCTTCACCCGATGGTCGAGTAGGTCGCTCTGCGACCGTATCGAGACCCTCTCCTGACGAGGCCGTCCCCGACGACGTGGCCCTCGTCATCGAGACCTCCGGCTCGACCGGCACCCCGAAGCGCGTCGGCCTCTCGGCATCCGCGCTGCTCGCGAGTGCGGCCGCGAGTGCCGATGCCGTCGGCGGCAAGGGGCAGTGGCTGCTCTGCCTGCCGGCGCACTACGTCGCGGGCACGAACGTCCTCGTGCGCTCGATCCACGCGGGCACCGAGCCGATCGTGATGCCCGGCGGGCACTTCGACGCGGCCGCCTTCGTTGCGGCATCCGCCCGGCTCAGCGCGCCCCAGCGCTACGCCTCGATCGTCCCGGTGCAGCTTGCGCGCCTCGTCGACGCCACGGAAGCAGACGCCGCTGCGGCCGAGGCGCTGCGCCGATTCGACGCCCTGCTGGTCGGCGGGCAGGCGCTGCGGCCGGAACTCCGGCGGCGCGCCGAGGCGCTCGGCATCCGCGTCGTGCGCACGTACGGCTCCAGCGAGACGAGCGGCGGCTGCGTCTACGACGGCACGCCCATCGGCGCCACCCGCGCGCGCGTGGGCGCGGGCGGCGTGCTCGAGCTCGCCGGCCCGACGCTCGCCGAGGGGTATCTCGGCGACCCCGAGCGCACCGCCTCGACGTTCGCGGCCGACGCCGACGGCACGCGCTGGTACCGCACCGGCGACCTCGGCGAGGTCGCAGACGACGGCACGGTCACCGTGCTCGGCCGCGCCGACAACGTCATCATCTCGGGCGGCGAGAAGGTGCTGCTCGATGCGGTCGAACGACATGTGAAGTCGCTTCCCGGGCTTGCGGACGCCGTTGTCGTGGCCGCAGACGATGCCCAGTGGGGCCAGGTGCCGGTCGTCGTCACCGCCCACGGCGCCGGCGTGGAGCTCGCCGGCATCCGCGCCTCGACGGCGACCGCGCTGGGGCGCGCCGCTGCGCCCGCGCGGGTCGTGGCGGTGGCGGAGATTCCGCACCTGCCGTCGGGCAAGCCCGATCGTTTAGCACTCGCACAGCTTGTCGCGAAGGGCGCCTGACCGCCACCGATAAACTTCGCCCGAGATGTCAAAGAAGGCCAAGAAGAACACGCGCCGCCCCGGCGGCAACCCGGCCAAGGCGACGCCGGCGACGATCGGCGACTGGATCGGCGGCGCCCGGCTGCGCACGCTGCCCCTCGCGATCGCCCCGGTCCTGATCGGAACCGGAGCCGCCCGCACCGTCAGCGACCCGGGGGAGTGGCACTGGGTGCGCGCGCTCGCCGCCCTCGCCGTGGCGCTGCTGCTGCAGATCGGCGTCAACTACTCGAACGACTACTCCGACGGGGTGCGCGGCACCGACGAGTACCGGGTCGGCCCGGCGCGGCTGACCGGGGCGGGCAAGGCCAAGCCGCGCACCGTGCTCATCGTCGCGCTCAGCTTCTTCGCCGCCGCCGCGATCGTCGGCGTCGTCACGGTCATCGACACGCAGCTGTGGTGGCTGCTGATCGTCGGGGCGGCGGCCGTGGTCGCCGCGTGGTTCTACACGGGCGGCAAGCGACCCTACGGCTACTACGGCCTCGGCGAGGTGTTCGTCTTCCTCTTCTTCGGCGTCGCCGCGACCGCGGGCACGCAATACGTGCAGGTCAAGACCGTGAGCGAGGAGGGCTGGCTCGGCTCGGTCGTCGCGGGCCTGCTCGCATGCGCCGTGCTGATGGTGAACAACCTGCGCGACATCGAGTCCGACAGGCTGGCGCGCAAGCGCACGCTCGCCGTGCTGGTCGGCCGCCGCTGGGCGAAGGTGCTCTACGGCGTCTTCCTCTTCCTGCCGTTCGTGGTGCTCGCCCTGTTCGCTCTCGTCTACCCGATCGCGTGGCTCGGCATGCTGGTGCTGCTGCTCGCGCTGCCCGCTGCGCTCATCGCGTTCACCGGGCGCACCGGCCGCGAGCTGGTGCTGTCGCTGCAGCTCACGAGCTTCACGGCGCTCGCGTACGCCGCGGTGCTCTTCGTCGCGCTGGCGTTCTGAGCTTCGCTCCCGCCCGCAACTCGTTCCCGTTCCGGACGTGCGCGGCCGGGGCCGCGGGCGCGAGCGTCCGGAACGGGAACTAGTTCGCGCCGGCGCCGGGCGTTTCCCGATGAGCGGATGCCTCGATCTCGGCATCCTCTGCGGCGTCGTCGCCCGTCGCGACGGGCTTCGCCCCACGCCGCTCGGCCAGCTCGAGCGCCATCGCCTCGCGCGGGCCGCGCAGGAAGATGTACGACAGCGAGAAGCCGATGATCACCGAGGCGACGGTCCACCACAGCCAGTACCGCGCCCCGAACGCGATCAGCAGGATCGCGAGCGGCACCACGATCAGCAGCAGTCGCAGGATCGTGTAGCGCAGCCAGGCCGGCATGCGTCGCTTCTCGGCACTCACGTGAGCAAGCCTAAAGTCACGGTTCTGTGTGTGCGCCCGATGCCCGGGCGCCCCGGCCGCGCGGCGGGCTTACCATGAGCACATGTTCCGCCTGTGGCTCGTCATCGGGTTCCTCGCCGCGGTGTTCTACATCTACTCGATCGTGAGCGTGTGCCTGGCCGACCGCCTCGACGTGCGCGGGGTGCCGAAGGCCGCCTGGGTCGCCGTCGTGGTGATCTTCCCGATCGTCGGGGCGGCCCTGTGGTTCGGCGTCGGCCGCGCCGCCGCGCGCGAGCCGCGCACGATCGCCCCTGACGACGACGCCGAGTTCCTGTCGAGCCTCGGCGAGCCGAAGAAGCCCGGCGACCGCGGATCCGGTTCCGACGGTTGAGTAGCTCGCTCTGCGACCGTATCGAAACCCCGCCCCGGCCCCAAGGAACCCGTGCCCCGAACGAACAACCCCGCCACCGACTTCTCCCTCGACCTTCTCACTGCGCTCCTGCGCCACGGCGTGCGCGACATCGTGGTCGCGCCCGGCTCGCGCTCGCAGGCGCTCGCGCTCGTCGCCGCCGAACTCGAGCGCGTGGGCGCGGCGCGCCTGCACGTGCGCATCGATGAGCGGGTCGGGGGATTCCTGGCCCTGGGCCTCGCGCTCGAATCGGGCACCCCGGCCGTCGTCGTGACGACCAGCGGCACCGCCGTCGCGAACCTGCACCCCGCGGTGATGGAAGCCCACGAGGCGCGCGTGCCGATGATCGTCGTGACCGCCGACCGGCCGAGCGAGCTGCGGGGCATCCGCTCGAATCAGACGACGACGCAGAGCGGGGTCTTCGCCGCCGCCGCGAGGTTCTCTCGCGATGTCGACGCGGGCTCCGGGGCGGATGCCGGCGAGGTCGCGGCCGCGCTGTGGGCGGCATCCGTGCACGGCCCGGCTCATCTCAACCTAGCGCTGCGCGACCCGCTGTCGGCGGCGGTGCCCGACCTCAGCGCCGTCGCGCTCTCGCTGCGCGCCGCGCGCGAGTCGGGTGGCGAACCGGGGTCGCCGCCGGTGACCGACCCGGCCGAGCCGAACGCGCCGGGTCGACCGGGCGCGGCCGCACGGAGACCGGGCCGCGAGCTGCTCACGTCAGGCCCGCGCACCGTGGTCATCGCGGGCGACAAGTCCGGCCCGGCCGCCGAGGAGCTCGCCCGCACCGCCGGCTGGCCGCTCATCGCCGAGGTGTCCAGCGGGTCCCGGTTCGGGCCGAACCTCGTCGTCGCCTACCGCGAGCTGCTGCGCCACCCCGATTTCGGCGGCGCCGTCGAACGCGCGATCGTCTTCGGCCACCCGACGCTCAGCCGCGAGATCCCGGCTCTGCTGATGCGCCCCGACGTCGAGGTCATCGTCGTCGACGACAGTGACGCCGCCGACTTCTACGACCCCGGGCACGCGGCGCGCCGCGTCGCAGCGGTCGAGCTCGCGGAATCCGTCGACCCCCGAGACCCCGAGACGCGCAGCTGGGCCGGCAGCTGGGTCTTCAGCAGTCGTCGGATCGTCGACGACGCCGCGCGGCACGCCGCCGGCGCAGACCAGGACGCGCCCGACCTCGACGGCGCGTCGTCCGACGACCCGGCCGCGCGCGCGGCGTTCGCCCGCTCCGAGCTCGCCGCCGTGCGCGCGCCCGTCACCCGCCGCATGCTCGCCGACGCGCTCTGGCGCTTCACCTGGCCGCACGACCGGCTGGTCGTCGGGGCATCGCGGCTGATCCGCGAGCTCGACGGCAGCGTTCCGGGGAAGAAGATCGCCGTGCACGCGAACCGCGGGCTCGGTGGCATCGACGGCACGGTGGCGACGGGCATCGGGGTCGCACTGGCGGCCCCGCCGCGTGGTGTGACCCGCGTGCTTCTCGGCGACCTCACCCTGCTGCACGACGCGGGTGCCCTGCTGCGCGCGCCGGGGGAGGCGCTGCCGCCGCTCCAGGTCGTCGTCGGCAACGACCGGGGCGGCACCATCTTCGCGGGGCTCGAGGTCGCGGCATCCGCCGCCCCGGCCGCGTTCGAGCGGGTGCAGCTCACGCCGCGCGATGTCGATCTCGAGGCGCTGGCCCGCGCCTACGGCTGGCAGTACCGCCGGGCGGCGACCCGCGGCGAGCTCGATCAGGCGCTCTCGGCCGTCGGCCCCGAGCCCACCCTGATCGAGGTGCCGCTCCCTCCGGTGGTCGAGTAGGTCGCTCTGCGACCGTATCGAGACCTTTTCCTGGGGAGGGGGTCTCGATACGCTCGCTGACGCTCGCTACTCGACCGGCGGGGGCGGGGCTACCCGAACGCCTCGACGATCGGGCGGAACTTCATCGTCGTCTCGGCGACCTCGAGCACGGGGTCGCTGTCGGCGACGATGCCGCCGCCGGCGTACGCGGTGAGGTCGCCGTCTGGGGCGATCTGGGCGCTGCGCAGCGCGACCGCCCATTCGCCCGAGCCGTCGGCGCCGATCCAGCCCGTCGGCCCGGCGTAGCGCCCGCGATCGAACGGCTCGAGCTCGCGGATCACCGCAAGCGCGGCCGCCCGCGGCGTGCCCGCGACGGCGGCGGTGGGGTGCAGCGCCGCGACCAGGTCGAGCGCCGAGCTGCCGTCGGCCAGTGTGCCGACCACATCGGTCGCGAGGTGCCACAGGTTCGGCAGCTTGAGGGTGAACGGCGCGCTCGACTCGAGGGCGCGGGTGTGCGGGCGCAGCGACTCGAGCACGCTGTCGACCGCGAAGGCGTGCTCGGCGCGGTCCTTGCTGCTCGCGCTGAGCGTGGTGGCCGCGCGCGCGTCGGTCTCGGCGTTGGCGCCGCGAGCGGCGGTGCCCGCGAGCACCTGGGCGTCGACGCGGCCCGCGGTGACGCGCACGAGCGTCTCGGGCGAGGCCCCGACGAAGCCGTCGACGGCGAAGGTCCAGCAGTCCGAATAGCCGAGCGCGAGCTCGACGAGCGCGCGGCGCACATCGGCGCCGGCCGGCAGGTGAGCGCGCAGCTCGCGTGAGAGCACGACCTTGCCGACCTCGCCCGCGGCGATGCGCGCGACGACGGATGCCACCGCCTCGCCGTACCCCGCGGCGGACAGCTGCCCCGGCGCCATGGTCAGGCGGAACTCGGGGCCGAACGCCGTCGGCTTCGGCAGCGCTGCGGCGGGTGCCGCCCCACCGTCGCGCGGCGCCTCGGCCGAGGCATCCGCCACGCTGACTCTCGTGAGCCATGAGCGGCCCGCGCGCCGCCCGATGACGACGCGAGGCACGATGAGAACGGATGCCTGCTCGGACTCGTCCGCGAAGGCGAACGACCCGAACGCCACGAGCCCGCTGCCCGGCAGTCGCACCGGGTCGGTCACGGTCGCGGCCGCGGCGAGGGTGCGCCAGGCGTCGGCGGCATCCGTCACCCGCGTCGGCCCCGTGAACTCGAGCCGCACCGCCTCGCCGACCCCCGCGATGCCGTCGCCGCGACGCAGCCACAGCAGCGGGTGGCGCGGGTCGAGGAACGGGATGAGCTGGCGGACGTCGTCGAGCGGGGTGGTCTCGACCGTCAACGCCTGCACGGCCGGGGAGGCGGCGGTTGGTGTCACGAACTCAGACTTTACGCTCGGGCTCCACATGTAAGCCGCCGATAAGCTGGGGGCGTGAACAAGGCCGACCTCACGAAGCGACCTCACGAGGTCGCCTCCATGTTCGACGAGGTCTCAACGCACTACGACCGCATGAACACGGTCCTCTCCGCCGGCAGCGACCACCTCTGGCGCATCGCGACGACCCGTGCGATCGACCCGAGGCCCGGCGAGCTCGTGCTCGACGTCGCCGCCGGCACCGGCACGAGCAGCGCCGCGATCGCCGCGCGCGGCGCGCACGTCGTCGCCGCCGACTTCTCCGCGGGCATGATCGAGGTCGGGCGGGCGCGGCAGGCGAGCAATCCGCGCGTCGAGTTCGTGCAGGCGGATGCCACCGAGCTGCCGTTCGGCGACGACGAGTTCGACGCCGTCACGATCTCGTTCGGCCTGCGCAACATCGTGCAGCCGAAGAAGGCGCTCGCCGAGTTCTTCCGCGTGACGAAGCCCGGTGGCCGGCTCGTCATCTGCGAGTTCTCGACGCCGCCGGCCGCTGCCGTGCGCGCGGCCTACTACGGCTATCTGCGGCTCGGCATGCCGCTCGTCGCGCGCCTCGCGTCGTCGAACGCCCCCGCCTACGAGTACCTGATGGACTCCATCCGCGCGTGGCCCAGCCAGCCCACCCTCGCCGGGTGGTTGCGCGAGGCCGGCTACGAGCGCGTGGCCTATCGCAACCTCACCGCCGGGATCGTCGCACTGCACCGTGGGTTCGTGCCCCTCGGCAAGCAGGGCCCGCTCGCGACCGCCGCCGACGCAGGGAAGACTTCGTGACGTCATCCGTTCTCACGAGCCAGTTCGGGCTCACCGAGAAGCTGACCGCCTCTCCCGCCGAGCGAGCGCTCGTCAAGAAGCTCGACGCGGGGCTCGAGCGGGTCGAGGCCGGGCTCAAGCACGAGCTGCGCTTCGCCGACCAGGTCGCCGACGTGACGGCGACCTACCTGCTCGGCGCCGGCGGCAAGCGCGTGCGCCCGGTGCTGACGCTGCTGGCCGCCGAGCTCGGCGGCGGCGCGAACGACGAGGTGATCACGGCGGCCCAGGTCGTCGAGATCACTCACCTGGCCTCGCTCTACCACGACGACGTCATGGACGACGCACCCCTGCGCCGCGGCGTTCCCACCGCTCAGCTCGTCTGGGGCAACTCGGTGGCGGTGCTCACCGGCGACCTGCTGTTCGCCCGCGCGAGCCAGCTGATCGCCGACCTCGGCGAGCGGGCGATCCGCCTGCAGGCCGACACCTTCGAGCGCCTGTGCATGGGCCAGCTGCACGAGACGCTCGGCCCGCAGCCCGGCGAGGATCCCGTGGCCCACTACCTCAAGGTGCTCGCCGACAAGACGGGTTCGCTGATCGCCGCGGCCGCGCAGTTCGGCGTGGCGTTCTCGGGCGCGCCCGCCGAGTACGAGCCGGCCGTGCTCGAGTTCGGCGAGAAGATCGGTGTCGCCTTCCAGCTCGTCGACGACGTCATCGACCTCTCGGCCACCGACACCGACACCGGCAAGCAGGCGGGCACCGACCTGCGCGCGGGTGTCGTGACGATGCCGCTGCTCAAGCTGCGCGCGAGCGCCGGGGCGGATGCCTCGGCAGCGGCGCTTCTCGCCTACCTCGAGTCCGACGTCATCGGCGCCCCCGAGGGCGTCGACGTGAGTGCGGGCATCGAGCGGCTGCGGGCCCACGCGGTCACGGCCGAGACCCTCGACGACGCGCGCGAGTGGGCGCGGCAGGCCGTCGCCGCGCTCGCCCCCTTGCCCGCCGGCGCGGTCAAGAAGGCGCTGACCCGGTTCGCCGACTCGGTCGTCGACCGCTCGAGTTGACCCGCGCGCGCACTTTTGCGTCCAGGGCCGACGTTCGCGCCCGGCATCCGGCACGCAAACGTCGGCGCGGGGCGCAAACCTGACCATCCAGAACCTAGGAGCATCTGCATGACCAAGCTGAGACTCGCCATCGTCGGTGCCGGCCCCGCCGGCATCTACGCGGCCGACATCCTGCTCAAGGCCGAGCGGAGCTTCGACGTGTCGATCGACCTGTTCGACCACCTGCCGGCGCCGTACGGGCTGGTGCGCTACGGCGTCGCGCCCGACCACCCCCGCATCAAGGGCATCATCACGGCTCTGCGCGACGTGCTCGACCGCGGCGACATCCGCATCTTCGGCAACGTGCGCTTCGGCACCGATCTCACCCTCGACGACCTCAAGCAGCACTACAACGCGGTGATCTTCGCCACGGGCGCCGTGCACGACGCCGAGCTGCGCATTCCGGGCATCGACGCCGAGGGCTCCTACGGCGCGGCCGACTTCGTCAGCTGGTACGACGGTCACCCCGACTACCCGCGCGAGTGGCCGCTCGACGCCCGCGAGGTCGCGGTCATCGGCAACGGCAACGTGGCGCTCGACGTGGCGCGCATTCTCGCCAAGCACGCCGACGACCTGCTGCCGACCGAGATCCCCGCGAACGTCTATGCCGGGCTCAAGGCATCCCCGGTCACCGACGTGCATGTCTTCGGGCGCCGCGGCCCGACCTCGGTCAAGTTCACGCCGCTCGAGCTGCGCGAGCTCGGCGAGCTGCGCGACGTCGACATGATCGTCTACGACGAGGACTTCGACTACGACGAGCACGCCCAGGCGTCCGTCGCCGGCAACAAGCAGATCATGGTGATCGACCGCGTGCTGCAGTCGTGGCGGGCGCGCGAGACGGGTGCGGCATCCCGCCGCCTGCACCTGCACTTCTATGCGAAGCCGACTGAAGTGGTGACGGATGCCTCAGGCCGGGTCTCCGCCCTCAGGTACGAGCGCACCCGGCCCGACGGTCAGGGCGGTGTCGTCGGAACCGGGGAGATCCGCGAGACGCCGGTGCAGGCGCTGTACCGCGCGGTCGGCTACTTCGGGTCGCCGCTGCCGGGCGTGCCGTTCGACGAGAAGCACGGTGTGATCCCGAACCACGAGGGCCAGGTCATCAACCCTGACAACAACGAGCAGGTCTACGGCGTCTACGCCACCGGCTGGATCAAGCGCGGGCCCGTCGGCCTCATCGGCCACACCAAGTCGGATGCCATGGAGACCGTCGAGCACCTCATCAACGACGTCGGCAACTGGTGGACCCCGGCCGCTCCGGCGGAGGAGGCGATCGTCGAGCTGCTCGAGTCGCGGGGCATCCGCTACACGAACCTCGACGGCTGGCACGCGCTCGACGAGCACGAGATCGCCCTCGGCGCGCCCGAGGGCCGCGCGCGCATCAAGGTCGTCGACCGCGACGAGATGGTGCGCGTCTCGCGCCGCGAGTAACCGCCGCGTCACACACCACCGATAGCGTGACGGTGTGACCGACAGCGCAGACCGGAACATCTTCGCCGACCTCGACCGCTATGTCGCGCAGCCGCGCGTGAGCGGTCTGGCCCTCAGCCCCGACGGCACGCGGCTGGTCACGGGGGTGCAGACCTTGAACCCCGACCGCACCGGCTATTCGACCGCCCTGTGGCAGGTCGACCCGAGCGGCGAGGCCCCCGCGCGCCGCCTCACGCGCAGCGCGAAGGGTGAGGCATCCGCGGTCTTCACGCCCGGTGGCGACCTGCTCTTCACGTCCGCGCGCCCCGACCCTGACACGAAGGGCGACGACGACCCGAAGCCCGCACTATGGCTGCTGCCCGCGGGCGGCGGCGAGGCGCGGGTGATCGCCACGGCGCCCGGCGGCATCGGCTCGCCACTGGTCGCCCGTGACGCCGACATCGTCTCGGTGGCCGCCGAGCTGCTGCCGAGCGCCGTCGACTTGAAGCACGACGGCGAGCTACGGAAGGCGCGCGACGAGGGCAAGGTCAGCGCGATCCTGCACACGGGCTACCCCGTGCGCTACTGGGACGAGGACCTGGGCCCGGCCGAGACCCGACGCTTCGCCGCCTCGCTCGCCGAGCTCTCCGACGCCCCGGCGACGCCGCTTCCCGCCGCCGAGGGCGACGACGCGCCCGAGCCTGCCGGCCGGCTCACCCTGCGCCAGCTCACCGGCGCCGGGCGCGGCCTGAACGACGGCGGTGAGCTCACGCCCGACGGCGCGACCCTCGTCGCGGTGCTCGATGTGCCTGCCCCGGGCGCCGCCCAGCGCTCGACCCTGATCGCGATCGACACCGCCACGGGCGAGCGCCGCGTGCTCGTCGACGACCCGGGCTACGACGTGTACGACTCGGCGATCTCACCCGACGGCCTCTGGGTGGCGTACACGAGCGAGACGCACTCGACGCCGCAGTCGGCGCCCGTGGTGCACCTGCAGCTTGTTCCCCTGGCGGGCGGCGAGCCCCGCGTCATCGCCGCCGACTGGGATCGCTGGCCCGGCGAGATCGTCTGGCTGCCGGACTCGAGCGCGCTGCTCGTCACAGCCGACGAGGACGGCCGCGCGCCCGTCTTCCTGATCTCCGGCGTGACGGAGGCCCCGGCCGAGGCGCGCGTGGAACGGGTGACCGCCGACGCCGCGGCGTTCCACAACCTGCAGCTCACGCGTGACGGCTCCGCGTTGTACGCGCTGCGCACGAGCTACGCGGCACCCGACGCCCCTGTGCGCCTCGATCTCGCGGCGTTCCTGGCGGGGGAGGCCGGCTCGAGGCATCCGATCGCCGCGCAGGAACTGCGCAGCCCGGTCGCCGCCCCTGAACTGCCCGGCACCCTCACCGAGATCGAGACGGTCGCCGCAGACGGCAGCCGGGTGCGCGCCTGGCTCGCGCTGCCGGAAGGCGCCTCGGCCGAGAAGCCGGCGCCGCTGCTGCTGTGGATCCACGGCGGCCCGCTGGGGTCATGGAACACGTGGTCGTGGCGGTGGAACCCGTGGCTGATGGTCGCAGAGGGCTACGCGGTGCTGCTGCCCGACCCTGCGCTCTCGACCGGGTACGGGCAGGAGTTCATCCAGCGCGGCTGGGGCGCATGGGGCCAGGCGCCGTTCACCGACCTGATGTCGATCACCGACACGGCGGTCGCCCGCAGCGACATCGACGAGACGCGCACGGCGGCGATGGGCGGCTCGTTCGGCGGCTACATGGCGAACTGGGTCGCGGGCCACACCGACCGCTTCCGGGCCATTGTGACGCACGCGAGCCTGTGGGCGCTCGATCAGTTCGGGCCGACGACAGATGCCGCCTGGTACTGGCAGCGTGAGCTGTCGCCTGAGGCGGCGCTCGCGAACAGCCCGCACCTGTCGGTCGAGAAGATCGTGACGCCGATGCTCGTCGTGCACGGCGACCGCGACTACCGCGTGCCGATCGGCGAGGGCCTGCGGCTCTGGTACGAGCTGCTCTCGAAGTCGGGGTCGCCCGCGGCCGACGACGGCTCGACCGACCACCGCTTCCTGTACTTCCCCGACGAGAACCACTGGGTGCTGTCGCCGCAGCACGCGAAGGTCTGGTACCAGGTCGTGCTCGCGTTCCTCGCGAAGCACGTGCTCGGTGAGGAACGGGAGCTGCCGGCGACGCTCGGGTGACGGGGCGGCGCTGCTGATCGGGCGCGGCGGTGCGGTCGCCCCTGCTCTGGGGGTCCGCTGAAGCTAGTTCGTGCGTCTAGGAATCCCTATCGTGAGACGGGCGGCCGCACCGGCCGCTTTTCTCTCGCACGGAGTGCCTCGATGAAACGCACCATCTCGGCCTGCGCCGCTCTCGCTGCGCTGACCACTCTCGCTGTCGCCGTCGGCACGGTCCCGGCGAACGCCGCGGACAGCACCGGCACCAGCACCGGCACCGAGAGCCTGTTCGACTACCACGTCGAGGGCGTCGCCCCGACCCTGGTCGACGGCGGGCTGCAGTTCGCCGCCGCCGGCGGGCAGCCGGCTGACGCGTTCCACGAGGAGGGCGTCGCGCTCGCCGACGTGACGGAGCTCGGCTTCACCGTGGCGGTGGCCCCGGCCGATGGCGGTGCGGACCCGGCCTATGTGCTCGAGGTGGACACCGATGGCACGAGTGCGAGCCGCATGACGCTGAGCGCGGAGCCGTACCAGAACGGGCTGGCCCTGAACGCGGTCGGCGATTTCGACGTGACGCGCTGGAAGTTCTGGAGTTCGGATCTCGCCGAGTCGGCCGACGGCGGCAAGTCGAGCCCCGAGCCGCTCAGCTGGTTCGAGGACCAGTACCCCGAGGCGGAGGTCGTCGCCCACGGGCTGCGCCTCGACTCGACGGAATCGAGCTCGGCGGCCGTCGTCTCCGGAACGTCGTTCGACGGCATGACGACCGACTTCACGCTCGGAACGGCGTCGAACCCCATCGCGAGCAGCACCGCGCCCGCGGATGGCACCGAGGTGACACCGGGCGAGCTGAGCGGCATCGACCCGCAGTCCGGCATCGGCACGAAGACGGATGCCTGGACGGCGCCATCGGCGTTCGGGCCGATCCAGTACGCGGTCACGAGCTCCGCCAAAGACCCCGCTGCGGTCGGCGGCCTCGCCGCTCCGAGCGTCACGCAGCCTGCGGGAGAGCTGGTCGCGAGTTCCGGCAGGTTCGTCTGGCACGAGACCGCGCAGGGCACCGTGACGGTGCCGGCCGTGGACGGCGGCAGCTGGGCGATCGACGGCACCGCCGCGACGCCGGGCGTGGCGCAGGCTCTCCCCGACGGAAGTCACACCGTCGCCTTCACCCCCGACAGCGGCCGCGCGGTGTACCCCCTCGATGTACCGGCCGGCGGCACGCTCGGCCCCGACGGCTCCGTCGAGTTCGCTGTCGCGCTCGCGCCGGGCGCGGACGGCGGCGTCGCAGCCGTCACGTCATCGGCCGCGCCGAAGGTGAGCGGCACCGCGCAGATCGGAAAGACGCTCACCGCGACCACGGGAACGTTCTCGCCGAGCACTGCGAAGGTCAGCTACCAGTGGCTGGCGAGCGGAGCACCCATCTCCGGCGCCGTCGCGCAGACGTACACGCCGACTTCCGCGAGCCTGGTGGGGAAGAAGCTCAGCGTCGCCGTGACGGCGAGACTCGACGGATATACGGAGTATGTCGCGACCAGTGCGCAGACCGCAGCGGTGGCGACCGGAAGTCTCACGGCGCCGACCCCCACCATCACCGGCACGGCGGCCGTGAACCAGACCCTCACCGCGAAGCCGGGAACGTGGACCTCGGGCACGACGCTCCGCTACCAGTGGTACGCCTCTGGCGCCGCCATTTCGAAGGCGACCGCGTCCACGTTCAAGCTGAGCAGTGCCCAGAAGGGCAAGAAGATCACGGTCAAGGTGACCGGCTCCAAATCGGGCTATGCCTCGGTTGCCAAGACGTCCCCGGCCCGTGGCCCGGTCACGGCCGGTGTCGTGAGCGGACCCGCCCCGACGATCTCCGGCACGGCGAAGGTGGGGGTGACTCTGACCGCCAAGGCCGGTACGTGGACCTCGGGCTCGACGATCTCGTATCGGTGGTACGCGAACGGTGCGGCGATCAGCGGCGCGACCAAGTCGACATTCGTCCCGGCTGCGGCGCAGCTGGGCGCGAAGGTGACCGTGACGGTCACAGCGACGAAGTCCGGCTGGTCGTCGAACAGCAAGTCGTCGGCGGCGACCGCCGCTGTGGCATCCGGCTCGCTCGCGTCTGCGGTGCCCACCATCGCGGGCATCGCCGCGAAGGGGCAGACGCTCACCGCGAAGGCAGGCGCCTGGACGAGCGGCACCGCTCTGAGCTACCAGTGGTTCGCCGGCGGTGCTCCGATCGCGGGGGCGACCGCCGCCGCGCTGAAGCTCGGCGCAGAGCAGGAAGGTCTTCCCATCACGGTCAAAGTCACGGGAACGAAGGCCGGCTACACGACCGTCACCAAGACCTCGGCCGCATCGGGCAAGGTCACGCTCGGTCTCGTCAGCGGACCGGCGCCCAAGATCTCGGGCACCGTCAAGGTCGGCGCGACGCTGACTGCGGCACCGGGCACGTGGACGTCGGGGAGCGCCCTTTCCTACCGGTGGTACCAGAACGGTGTCGCGATCTCGGGCGCGACGTCAGCGCGCCTCGCCCTCACCGCCGGCTTGTACCAGAAGGTGATCACCGTCCGCGTCACGGGGGCGATTCCCGGCTGGACGAGTTCGACGGTGGCCTCCGCACCCACCGCCAAGGTGGCGGCGGGCACGCTGACGGCCGCCACGCCGACCATCAGCGGCACAGATGTGGTCGGAAGCACGCTCGTCGCGAACCGCGGCGGGTGGACCGCAGGGACGAGCTTCACGTACCAGTGGTACCGCAACGGTGCGGCGATCCGTGGGGCGACCGGCGCGAGCTACCGGCTCGTGTCAGCCGATGCTCCGTACCCGATCACAGTGAGGGTGACGGGCGCCAAGAGCGGCTATGTCTCCGTTGCGAAGACCAGTGCGCCCACCCGGCGAGTGAGCCCGGGCGACAGCGTCAACTGCTCGAACTTCTCGACCTGGGCGCAGGCGCAGGCGTGGTACAAGAAGTACTACCCGTACTTCGGTGACGTTGCGAAGCTCGACGCCGACCACGACGGGAGCGCGTGCGACGCGCTGAGGTAGCACGAGCCGACACGGATGCCCCGGGCCGAAGCCCGGGGCATCCGCTCGTCTGACCCTGCCGAGCTACCGGAAGTTCACGAACTGCAGGTCGACGTCGAGGTCCTTGCCCTTGAGCAGCGCGATGGTCGACTGCAGGTCGTCGCGCGACTTCGACGAGACGCGCAGCTCGTCGCCCTGGATCTGGCTCTTGATCGACTTGGGCGCCTCGTCACGGATGATCTTCGAGATCTTCTTCGCGACGTCCTGCTCGATGCCGTTCTTGAGCTTCGCCTCGATGCGGAACTCCTTGCCGCTGGGGAACGGCTTGCCGGCATCCAGCGACTTCAGCGAGATGCCGCGCTTGATGAGCTTGGACTGCAGCACGTCGAGCACGGCGGTCACGCGCTCTTCCGAGCTGGCCTTGAGCAGCAGGTCGTCGCCCGACCACTCGACCGAGGCGCCGACACCCTTGAAGTCGTAGCGCTGGTCGAGCTCCTTCTTGGCCTGGTTGACCGCGTTGTCGGCCTCCATCTTGTCGACCTTGGAGACGATGTCGAAAGAAGAATCTGCCATGCGCACCAGCTTAAGCGCGCCGCGGTCTGGCGGGTCGGTGCGGCGGTCCGAGCGGATGCCGAGGGAGTGGCTTCCGATTTCGTGGGAGCGCGCCACGCGGGTACGATTGACCAGCGCCTTCGATCGGGTGAATACACGCGGTCGGAAGCGTCAACGGCGAGTTACCCAAGCGGCCAAAGGGATCTGACTGTAAATCAGCCGGCTTAGCCTTCGGGGGTTCGAATCCCTCACTCGCCACCCGCCGAATGCGCTATGAAGCCCCGGTCAGAAGCTCTTTCTGACCGGGGCTTCACGCGTTGCGCGAGCTACTTGTCGAAGCGCGCGCCCTCGGGCCGCGGCCCCTGGATCGCGAAGACCAGCAGGATGATCCAGCCGATGATCGGCAGGAACCACCAGAACAGGTTCCACCCGCTGTGGTTCGCGTCGTGCAGCCGGCGGAACCAGAGTGCCAGCCACGGGATCAGGATGGCGAGACCCCACAGCGCGGCGATCGTCGAGAAGGTGATCGAGAGCCCGGTGAGGCTGCCGTCGGCGGTGCGGTGGTTCTGGAAGGTGCTGAGCACCGCGTTGATCACCCACGACACGAGCGCCCACCACCAGAACTCGGCCCGGCTCGCACGGCCGCTGAACGTCGCGTACTTCGTGAAGAAGCGGCGAATCGCGACCGGCAGGGGCGCGCCGTAGTAGGGCTGATCGAGCGTCGGCTCACCGCCGGCAGCTCCTGCGGCACCCGAGGGCCCATACCCGTAGCCGGGCGGCGGGGGCGGAGGCGGCGTCGGTGGCCCCGGCGGGGTCGGCGGCGCGGGCGGCGGCGGTGGGACGTCGGACATGCGGAACCTCCATACTGTTTCCCCCGATAAGACGGGTGTTCGGCGCCAGATTAGGGGCACAGCCCCCTCGGGCGACAGAGCCGCGCCCGGATTAAGAACGGCGGGCCCGGGTGAGTCGCACATCTCACCGGGCCCGCCCGCTATGGAGGAATGTCAGTCACGCACACCGACATCGATGACTACGTTGGCGCGCCACACTGGCAGTGACGTTGCCCGCGGCTATGAATCAGGTGTTAAGAGAACGGCAGGGGATGCCCGCGCCGGCCGCGCGCTCGCCCCGTAGGCTCGTGCCGTGACGCACGCGAATGACGAGCTTCTCGAGATCGCCCGCTCCACGGCCCTCGCCGCCGCAGAGCTGATCCACCGCAAGCGCGCGGGCGGGGTCGCGGTCGCCGCGCTCAAGTCCTCGCCGGTCGACGTCGTCACCGAGGCCGACCGCGAGTCCGAAGACCTGATCCGCTCGCTGCTCGCCGACGCGCGGCCCGGCGACGGATTCCTCGGCGAGGAGTCCGGCGCGGGCGACGCCCCCACCTCCGGCGTGACCTGGGTCGTCGACCCGATCGACGGCACGGTCAACTATCTCTACGACATCCCCGACTACGCCGTGTCCATCGCGGCCGTCGAGGGCGGCGCCGACCCGGAGGCCTGGACGGCGCTCGCCGGCGTCGTCGTGAACCCCGTGCTCGGCGAGGTCTACACGGCGACGCGCGGCGGCGGGGCGTTCCTCCGCGACGCGCGCGGCGAGCGGCGGCTGCAGGTCGCCACGGGCACGCAGCTCGCGAGTGCCCTCGTCGCGACGGGGTTCAGCTACACCGCCGAGCGACGGGAGCGGCAGGCATCCGCCCTCACGCGGCTCATCCCGTTGATCCGCGACATCCGTCGCTTCGGCTCGGCCGCGCTCGACCTGTGCGCGGTCGCGGCGGGCCGGGTCGACGCATACTACGAGCGCGGCCTGCACCCGTGGGATCACGCGGCCGGTGCCCTCATCGCCGCCGAGGCGGGTGCGGAGGTCGCCGGCCTGGGCGGCGCGCCCGCAGGCTCGCTCATGACGATCGCCGCCGAGCCGGGGCTCTTCGCGCAGCTCGAGCCGCTGCTCGACGAGTTCGGAGCGGCGTTCTGACCGGCCCGGTTTGCGCGCCCTGCCCCCCAAGCGGGGGTTCCTGGCTCCCAGCTTGGTCACGGTAGGGTAACGAAGTCGGTCTCCGTTCATCCCAGTGGGCGGATGCCGCGCCAGACCCCGCGCTCACCCCGGCGCTACGACCTCGCACCAAGAAACCGACAATTCCCGTGCACGAGACCCCCGCCCAGCCGCAGACGCGGCGAGCTCTGCGTGAGCTCGAGCGTGCGCAGGTGCCGCGGCGCAGGCGGGTGCGCGGGCACGCGAGCGCTGCAGCCGAGAGCGCCGGCTCGCGTCGCCCGGCCCCGGTCGACCCGATCGCGCCCGTGGTCGCGTCGCTCCCCGGCGCAGGCGCGGCCCCGATCGCGGCTCCCGTTCCGGCCGCGGCGGTGGCGCAGAACCCGTCGCGCGGCGGCGTCGGCCGGAAGCGCCGCACCTCGCGCCCGCTGACCGTCGCCGCGTTCCTCTTCGCCGTCGGCCTCGCGGTGACGAGCGTGGTGCCGATGCTCGCGCTCGGCCAGAGCGCGACCGCGGCCGCCGCCTCGGCTACGGGGGTGCAGGGTCACGAGCAGCTCCAGGCGTGGCAGGCCGCGATGACCAGCACGCGCCCCGCCGCACCGCACGACCAGTACTCGACCAATCTCGTGAAGCCCGGCGACCCGCTCACCGGCAACGGCAAGATCGAGTGGCCGTTCCCGTTCAACTCGCCGATCTCCTACGGCTACGGCCCACGGGTGGCCCCCATGGAAGGCGCCTCGACGTTCCACAAGGGCGTCGACTTCGACCCGGGCGCCGGAGTGGCGATCCAGAACATCACCGCGGGCACCGTCACGAAGGTGGTCACCAACCCGCACAGCGCGCTCGGCATCGAGGTCGTCGTCGACCACGGCACGATCGACGGCCACCACATCGAGAGCCTGTACTGCGAGATGGCTCCGGGCTCGATCAAGGTCGCGGTCGGGCAGAAGATCGCGATGGGCACCATCGTCGGCAACGTCGGCGTCTCGGGAATCTCCACGGGCGCGCACCTGCACTTCGAGCTGCACCAGGACGGCGAGGCGGTCGACCCGCTCGCCTGGCTGCGCGCGCACGCCGGCTGACGCGGCCCGCGCTACCGCTTACGCGTCCTGCGGAACCATACGCGGCGCGCGGAACCATACGCGGCCTGCGGAACCGCTCGCGCGGCCCGGCAGAGTTCACCTCCGAGTTACGGGCGGGCCTTATCCCCGTAACGGGTGCCGCGGTACGGTCGAATCTTGGCCGCGGGCCAGGGGCGCCGAACCCGACTTCGAGCGCCGCCGCGGCAGCTTCGAGGAACCACAGTGCGATCTACCAGGTGGGGAACCCTGCGTTCCCCGATCGCCTATCTGTTCGTGCTGCCTGCGCTGCTGATCTTCCTGGTCTTCTCGATCGGCCCGACGGCGTACACCTTCGCGCTCTCGCTGTTCAAGTGGAACAAGTTCAACCCGGCACTGTCGAGGTTCATCGGGCTCGAGAACTACAGGACCGTGTTCACGGGCGCCGGCGACCCGAGCTTCTGGGCGACGCTCGGCGTCTCGTTCTACTTCGTCGCAGGAATGGTGATCGGCGGCACCGCGATCGGCCTGGCGCTCGCGCTTCTGCTTGCGCGGGGCGGCCGCGCGCTGGCATCCGCTCGCACCATGGTCTTCCTGCCTCACGTGACGCCCATCGTCGCGACCTCGCTCGTGTGGGTGTGGATCTTCAACCCGCAGTTCGGCCTCGCCAACCTCGTGGTGCATGCGACCGGCCACAAGAACATCGACTGGCTGGGCGACTCGAACTGGGCGATGCCGGCCGTGCTGATCTATTCGCTGTGGCACGAGCTCGGATTCGTGACGGTCGTGTTCCTCGGCGGTCTCACCACGATCTCGACCGAGCTCGCTGAAGCGGCCAAGATCGACGGCGCGAACGGCTGGCAGGAGTTCTGGCACGTCACGTTCCCGCAGCTGCGACCCGTCGTGACCCTCGTGCTGCTGATCGAGTCGGTCGGCAGTCTGCAGGCGTTCACGCAGTTCTTCGTGCTGACGCGCGGCGGCCCCGGCTACGCCACCGCCACGCTGGGCTTCCAGCTCTACCAACAGGCGTTCGTGTTTTCGAACACGGGCTACGCGGCCGCGCTCGCGGTCGTGCTCTTCGTCGTCACCGCCGCGCTCAGCATCCTGCAGCTGCGGCTCCAGGGCGACGGCACCTCCCGATCACACTCCAGACCTCGCTCTCTACCCCTGAGAAAGGCCAAGCCATGAAGCGCACCACCCTCACCGCGGTCGTCGCGGGCGCGGCGATCGCTGCACTCGCCCTCACGGGCTGCTCGTCGGGCAGCTCCTCCACCCCGTCCTCCTCGGGCGGCGCCCCCACCCTCGACCCCGGCAAGAAGGTCACCATCACCTTCGCCGAGGCCATGGCCTCAGGCGCGCTCAAGACCGAGCTCGAGAAGGTGACGAAGGAGTTCGAGGCGAAGAACCCGAACATCACCGTCACGCTGCAGGCCCAGCCGGACTACAACACGCTGAAGACCAAGATCGACGCAGCGCTTACCGCCGGCAACGCGCCGACGATCGCCCAGGTCTACGGCGAGTGGGCGGCGGAGTACGCGAGCTCCGACGTGCTCGAACCGCTCACCGCCTACGCCAAGGCCGACCCGTCGGCGACCGACGGCCTCTACAAGGGCATCAGGAACAGCCTCTACATCGACAAGAAGCTGTACATGTGGCCGTTCAACGCGAGCGCCGTCGCCATGTTCTACAACCCCGAGATGCTGAAGGCGGCCGGGCAGGACGTGCCGAAGACGTGGGACGACTTCGTGACCGTCGCCAAGGCCGTCTCGAAGGACGGCGTCGTCGCCCTGCCCATGGACCCCGGCTCATCGTCGGGCCCCGCGGGCGGCACCACGATCTTTGAGCTGATGGCGCAGGCGAACGGCACTCCGGTCTTCACGGCCGACGGCACCCCCAAGTTCGACTCGGACGACGCCGTGAAGGCGCTGCAGACCCTCGTCGACCTGAAGAAGGCGGGCGCGCTGCAGACCGGCACGAACTACCCGGGCGAGACGGCGCTCGGCGCCGAGAAGGGCACCTTCGACATCTCGACGACTACGAGCGTCTACTACGACCAGCAGGCGGTCGGCGACAAGTTCGAGATGGGCATCGCCCCCGTTCCGGCCGCGGCCGACGGCACGCGCGTCAACCAGATCAACGGCACCAACGTCGCCATGTTCTCTTCAGCGACCGACGACCAGAAGGCCGCCGCCTGGAAGTACATGCAGTTCCTCACCGAGGCCGAGACGCAGAGCGAGTGGGCGCAGGCCACCGGCTACCTGCCCGTGAACCCGAAGACGCTCGAGCTGGACGACATGAAGAGCTACATCGCCAAGAACCCCTACGTCACCTTCGCCAGCGAAGACCTCGCCGACTCGTCGGCGCTGCCGCCGTACGCCTGGGTGCAGGACGGCCTCGGCGACCTCGGTGCCGCGCTGCAGTCGGCCCTCGCCGGGAACGCGACCCCCGCGGCCGCGCTGAAGGATGCGCAAGACAAGGCCGAGAAGGCCATGGCGGCAGACAAGTAGGTCCGGCCCGGGCATCCTCGATCACCAGGAATCTCATGACACGAAGGAGAACCCGGCGGGGTCGCGGGATCGCGGCCACGGTCGCCGTGATCGTCGGGCTGGCGTTCCTCGCGCCCCTGCTGTGGGTGCTGATCACCAGCCTGTCCAGCCGCGGCGACGTCTACCGCTTCCCGCCGGCGCTGTGGCCCGACTGGCAGTGGGCGAACTACGCCCGCGCCTGGTCGGCCGCGCCGTGGGTGCGGTACTTCGTCAACACCGTGTTCATCGGGGCCTGCACCGTGGCCCTGGTGCTCGTGACCTCGGTACTCGCCGGGTTCGCCTTCGCCCGCATGCGCTTCGTGGGGCGCACGCCGCTCTTCCTGCTCGTGCTCGCCGTGATGATGGTGCCCCAGACGGTGCTCATCATCCCGAACTACGTGATCGCGTCGCGGCTGCACCTGCTCGACACCTACTGGATCCAGATCCTGCCGTTCGGGGCATCCGTCTTCGGCATCTTCCTGCTGCGGCAGTTCTTCCTCTCGATCCCCAGCGAGATCTTCGACGCCGCGCAGCTCGACGGCGCGGGCCCGGTGCGCATGGCGTTCCAGGTCGCCGGGCCGCTCGCCCGGCCGTCACTGATCCTCGTCGGGCTCAACACCTTCATGGGGGCATGGAACTCGTTCGTGTGGCCGTACATCATGACGACCAAGGACTCGATCCGCCCCATCGAGGTCGGGCTGAACGCCTTCTACGGCGTGAACGGCACCGACTGGACGACGCTGTCGGCCGCCGTCGTCTTCACGACGATCCCGATCGTCGTGCTCTTCCTCTTCTTGCAGAAGTACTTCGTGACCGGCCTCTATTCGACTTCAGGAGCAGTGAGATGACGGATGCCGCGCCCGGCCGCCCCGGCGACGACGCGACCACGATCGAGTTCTACGGCGGCCTGGGGGTCATCGGCTCGTCGAAGGTCGTGATCCGCCACGGCAGCGGCGCGGGCGAGTCGCGCGTGCAGCTCGACATGGGCCTCGACATTCCGAACGGCGAGGATCTGATGGCCGCGCCGGTGGGTCTCGGCACGCGGCCCGGGCGCGAGCTCGCCGACCTGCTGCGCCTGGGCGCCGCACCGCGCGTGCCCGGCCTGTACGACCCGCGCTGGCTGCCGGCCGACGTCTCGAGCGCCGAGCTGCTCGCCGACGCCCCCGGCAGCCACGCGCTGTTCGTCAGCCACGCGCACCTCGACCACATGGGCCTCGCGGGGTTCGTGCGCCCCGCCGTGCCGGTCTACGCGACCCCGCAGACCGTCGAGCTGCTGCGCGCGCTCGCCGCGTCGGGCGAAGGCGTGCTCGGCGCCGAGCCGGACTGGCGCCCGATCGAGTTCGGCGCGCCCGTCACGGTGGGCGAGATCACGGTCGAGGCGCTGCCCGTCGACCACGACGTTCCCGGGGCGGCCGGATTCCTGGTCACGACTCCCGACGGGCGGGTGGCCTTCACCGGCGACCTGCGGTTCCACGGCGAGCAGCCCGAGCTCAGCCGCGACTTCGCGGCCGCGATCTCGGGCGTCGACGTCCTCGTGACCGAGGGCACCGCCCTCTCGTGGGAGCCGCGTTCCGATTCCGCCGCGACCGAAGCCGACGTCGTCACCCGGTTCCAGGCGACCCTCGCCGAGGCATCCGGCCTCGTGCTCATCGCCCTCTACCCGCGCAACGTGCAGCGCGCGCGGCGCATCGCGGATGCCGCGCGCGGCGCGGGCCGCATCGTGGTGTGGCCGGGCCGGGTCGCCGCGCTGTTCGCGCGGCTCGGGCTGCCCGGCATCGTGACGTGGGACGCGTCGCGGCCGCAGGCGGCGGGGCACCTCGAGGCCGTCGCCGCCGCGCGGGCCGACGGCTTCCCGCTCGAGCCGGTGTCGCTCGAGGCGGTGCGCACCGCGCCCGGCAGATTCGTCGTGATGCCCGACCCGCACGACCTGCCGAGCCTGCTCGATCTGCCGCTGCACCCAGGCGACGTGCTGCTGCACTCGAACGGGCAGCCCCTCGGCGACTTCGACACCTGGTGGCGGCCGTTCACCGCGTGGCTCGCCCGGCTCGGCGTCGAGCTGCGGTTCGCGGGCTCGAGCGGCCACGCGACCGCCGACGATCTGCACGCCATGGTCGAGCGCGTCGCGCCGCCGGTGGTCTTCCCGATCCACAGCTTCAGCCCGCGCCGCCTGCAGGTGCCGTCGGGCACGCGCCGCGTGATCGCGGAGTACGGCGTGCGCTACACGCTCGACGGCACCCCGGTCACTCGGTGACCATCCACACCGTCGTGTCCGGCGGCAGGTTCCGCCCGACCGGGGCGCTCGCCCCGATGACGCGGCCGTCGGGCAGATAGAAGTCCCACCCGCCGAGGTTCGAGATCACCGTGACGTCCTGGTTCCGGAACGCCACGACGTCTTCGCCGTAGCCCTCGAGGAACTCGAGCGAGCCCTCGCCGAGGGCGTGCTCGCGGCGCAGGTTGAGCAGCTCGTGATACATCGCGAGCGTCGAGCCGGGGTCGGATTCCTGCTCGTCGCGCGCCAGCTCGGCCCACTCGGGCGGCTGCGGCAGCCACGAGGCGCCCGACGGCGAGAACCCGTACGCGGGTGCCTCGGCCTCCCACGGGATCGGCACGCGGCATCCGTCACGCCCATAGCGCTCGCCGCCCGTGCGGAACCACGTGGGGTCCTGGCGTGCGTCGTCGGGCAGGTCGGCGACCTCGGGCAGGCCGAGCTCCTCACCCTGATAGAGATAGGCGGAGCCGGGCAGCGCGAGCATGAGCGCGGTCGCGGCGCGGCCCCGGCGCAGGGCGAAATGGCGCTCGGGCAGATTCGGGATGTCCCGCGGGCCGACGCCGGCACCCTGCGGGCTCTCGAACGAGAGCGCGAGGCGTGTCGTGTGCCGCAGCACGTCGTGGTTGGAGAGCACCCAGGTCGCCGGCGCGCCGACGGACTCGAACGCCTCGAGCGACTCGGTGATGACCTCGCGCTGCGCCTCGGCCTGCCACTCGGTGAGCAGGTAGCTGAAGTTGAAGGTCTGCTGCATCTCATCGGGGCGCACCCACTGCGCAAGCTTCGAGAGCGGCTCGACCCATGCCTCGCCGCAGAGCGCGCGGTCGCCGTCGTACTCGGCGAGCACCTGGTGCCATTCGCGGAAGATCTCGTGCACGCCGTCCTGGCCCCAGTAGGGCGCGGTCTCCGGCTTGTCCTCGACGTCCTCGGCACCCGTGTGGCCGCCGCCCATCGAGCGCGGCTTCGGCGGCGTGTAGTCGGGCAGGCCCTCGGCCTTGATGAGCCCGTGCGCCACGTCGACGCGGAAGCCGTCGACGCCGCGATCGAGCCAGAATCGCAGGATGTCGCGGAAGGACTCGCGCACGACGGGGGAGCGCCAGTTGAGGTCGGGCTGAGTGACGTCGAAGAGGTGCAGGTACCACTGGCCGGGGGTCCCGTCGGCCTCGGTCACGCGGGTCCAGGCGCCGCCGCCGAAGACCGACTGCCAGTTGTTGGGCGGCTCGTTGCCGCCGTGCCCCCTGCCGTCGCGGAACAGGTAGCGCTCGCGCTCGGGTGAGCCGGGGCCGGCGGCGAGGGCGGCCTTGAACCACTCGTGCTCGCTCGAGGTGTGGTTCGGCACGAGGTCGATGATGACCTTGAGGGTGAGCTGGTGAGCGCGCGCGAGCAGGGCGTCGAAGTCCTCGAGGGTGCCGAACAGCGGCGCGACGCCGACGTAGTCGGCGACGTCGTAGCCGGCGTCGTTCTGCGGGGAGGGCTGGAAGGGCGACAGCCAGACGGCGTCGGCACCGAGCTCGGCGATCTTCTCGAGGCGGCTCGTGATGCCGGGCAGGTCTCCGATCCCGTCGCCGTTCGAGTCCGCGAACGACCGCGGGTACACCTGGTAGATCACTGCGCTGCGCCACCACTCTGAAGCCATAGCGCCACGCTATCGAGCGAAGTGCGGCTTGCCGAGGGGTTGCCGCGCGCGTCTCGCGCGGGCATCCGGCTCGCTCGCGCTCGTTGGCTCTCGATCGCGCGTGCAAGGGGCGCGCCGGCCTCGTGAAACCTGCCCCGCCCAGGCCAGCACGATTTCATCGCGACAAGGTCGCTCTGTTATGCTCTTGCAGGTTGCCAGAGCGTCTGTTCCTTCGACAGCGACCGGCGAACGCCCCGATAGCTCAGTGGTAGAGCACTTCCATGGTAAGGAAGGGGTCGTCAGTTCAATCCTGACTCGGGGCTCTGCTTTTTGTAGGGCTGCGCCCCGCCGAAGGCTCTTCTCATTTCTTGGCTGAGTAGCTCAGTTGGTGAGAGCGCACGACTCATAATCGTGAGGTCGCGGGTTCGAGTCCCGCCTCAGCTACCAACACCCCCGGAACCTCGTGGTTCCGGGGGTTTTCGCGTCTTTGCGAGGGCGACGGGGCGGGCGTCAGGCTGCAGTCGTCAGGCGATGACGACTGTCACGTCGGCTTCGGTCAGGGCGGCGCGTACCTCGTCGGGGAGGCCAGCGTCGGTGACCACGATGTCGACGGCGTCGAACGTGCAGACGGTCGCCATCGCGGATCGCGCGAACTTGGAGCTCTCTGCGAACAGGATCGTCCGCCTGGCCGCGCCGACGATGGCCTTCTTCGCTGCGGCGTCGGTGATGTCGTATGCGCTGACGCCGGTGCGCGGGTCGGCGCCGCAGCAGGTCAGCACGGCGGTGTCGAAGCGCAGCTCGCGCAGCGTCTGGTCGATCAGCGGGCCGACGATCGATCCTTCCGAGGGGCGCACGGACCCGGCGGGTGTGAGAAGCGACACCGTGGTGCTGCCGGCTAAGGCCGCGATGCCCTGCACAGACATGGGCAGCACCGTGACGCGCCGCGATGCCAGTGCGTGCGCCGTGGCGGTCCCCGTCGTGCCGCTGTCGACGATGACGGCTTCGCCATCGCTGATCAGCGTTGCCACGGCGGTCGCCAAGCGCTGCTTGAGGGTGCGGTCGCCCTGCTCGAGCCGCGCGGAGAACGGGATGCCCTCGCCCCGCAGGTTCGACGAGACTGCCCCGCCGCGAACGCGCCGCAGGGCGCCCTCCTCCGCGAGCCGCTCGAGATCGCGGCGGACCGTGATCTCGGAGGTCTCGAAGTCGACCGCGAGCTGCTCGACGTCGACGCGGCCGCGCTCTGTCAGGGCCGCGAGAATGCGCGCACGACGCTCGGATGCCTGCACGAATCCACTCTAGTGCAACTTCAAATGATCATTCACTATGATCAAACGATCATGACGCTTGACACTGGCGCCGCTGCGCCCGCTGGCCCCGCCCACTCGACTGCTCGTCTTCGGCGCGCTCGCGCCGCCGTTTTCGGGGCGTTCTTCATCAACGGCTTCGTGCTCGCGGTCTGGGTGGTGCAGATCCCGACCGTCGCGAGAGAGACGGGCATCGGCAACGCCGCGCTCGGCAGCCTGCTGCTGCTCATGGGCGCCGGTTCGGTGGCCGGAATGCAGTCGACCGGCTACCTCGCCGCGCGCGTCGGCAGCCGCGCGGCTGTGGTGCTGGGCGCGCTGCTGCTCGCAGCCGGGGCCGTCGTGCTGAGCGCCGCCGCGACGCCCCTTGCGCTGGGCGTCGGCCTAGTAGTGCTGGGGCTCGGAAACGGCTGCATCGATGTGGCGATGAACGATCAGGCGGTCGAGGTCGAGCGGGCATACCGCCGGCCGATCATGTCCGCTTTCCACGCGACCTTCTCGATCGGCGGCGCTGTCGGCAGCGGTTTCGGTGGGGTCGTG
Organism: Gryllotalpicola kribbensis; assembly: GCF_039538245.1. Taxonomy (NCBI): domain Bacteria; kingdom Bacillati; phylum Actinomycetota; class Actinomycetes; order Micrococcales; family Microbacteriaceae; genus Gryllotalpicola; species Gryllotalpicola kribbensis. The sequence goes on along the minus strand of NZ_BAABBX010000001.1, from coordinate 67,648 downwards.
AACCTCCTCGGAGGTTCTGTTCCTGCGGCGCTCCTTCCTGCCGCCGCGGTCGTGCTGCTGGGCGCGGCGGCATGCGCGCCCTTCCTCCGGCCTCTGGCCGCACCGTCGCACGACGATCGCAACCCGCGCGAGCCCGACGGCACCGGGATGCCGCGGCGGCAGCTCGCACGCCGTGCCGCCCTACTCGCCGTCCTCGCCTTCGCCTTCATGCTCGCCGAAGGGACGGTCAATGACTGGAGCTCGGTGCATGCGGTGCAGCACCTGCGGCAGAGCCCGGCTGCGGCATCCCTCGCCTACGTGGCGTTCGCGATCGCCATGACGATCGGCCGGCTGGCGGCCGACCGCGTCTCGCAGCGGCTGGGGCCGCGGCGGGTCGTGCGGTGGGGCGCGGGCGTCGCGGCGGCCGGACTTCTGCTCGTCGTCGTCTCGCCGATCTACCCCGTCACGCTCGTCGGCTGGGTGCTCTTCGGCATCGGTCTGTCGGGCATCGTTCCGCAGATATTCACGGCGGCAGGCAATCTCGTCACCGGCCCGCGCGCCGCGATCATGCTCTCGCGGGTCGTGACCGTCGGCTATGCGGGCATGCTCGCCGGCCCCGCGCTCATCGGCTGGATAGCGGGGGCCGTCGGCATCAACCTCGCGCTCACCCTTCCGCTGCTGCTCTGTGCGGTCGGCATGCTGTTCGCCTCGGCCGTCGGCGGCCGGACTGCGCGAGCCTGAAACGAGCCTGAAAGCGGTCAGCCGTTCTCGGCGTCGCGATCGGTTCTCACGGGGATCGCCGCGCCGGGCATCTGGGTGCCGGGCACCGGTGCGGCCGCAACGCCGGTCGCCGAGCCGTTGCCCGTTCTCTTCTCGACCTGCTCGGGCGTGTCTGCGTCGCCCTCCAGGCCTTCGACCACCCCGTTGGTCTGGTCGAAGATGTGCCCCGCGTCGGCCAGGTCGCTCAGCTTGCTCTCGTGCTCGACGTTCTTGTGCTCGGCGTTCTCGTGCTCGAGGTTCTCTTCGTCACTCATGCGGTCATCGTTTTCCTCCCGCTGTGCTGGCGCCACGGGGTTGACAGGGCCGTCGTGCCCGTCGCTCGATGTGGCTACAGCCCCTGGACCGCCTCGTCGGCCTCGATCACGATGCGCGCCGCAGCCTCGCCCGCCGTCGTCGCGTCGCGCCCCGCGACTGCGAACGCCACATCCCGATGCAGCCGCAGCGCCTCGGGGTTCGCGTCCTTCGGCATGAGCGCGTGCTGCGTGCGCCCGACGAGCACGGACTCCACGGCGTCCGCGAGGCGGGCGAGCATGGGGTTGCCGGATGCCTGAAGCAGCACGCGATGGAAGCGCAGATCGGCCTCGAGGTACGCCGCGCCGTCGGCCGCATGCGAGTGCAGCGCCATGTCGTGCGCCGCCTGCGTGAGGCCGGCGCGCTGGCCGTCGTCGGCCGCGCCCGCGGCCAGGCGCGCGGCCAGCGGCTCGACCGCTGAACGCAGCTGGCTCAGCTCGTGCAGCTGCCGCAGTCGGTCGGGCCCGGCGAGCCGCCAGCGGATCACCTCGGGCGAGAAGAGGTCCCACTCGCTCGCCGGCTGCACCTCGATGCCGGCCTTGCGCCGCGACCGCACGAGCCCGAGCGTCTCGAGCACGCGCACCACCTCGCGCACGGCGGAGCGCGAGACGCCCTCGGCGGAGGCGATGTCGCCGCTGAGCAGCCGCGTGCCCGCCGGGTACTCACCATGCACGATCGCAGCGCCGAGGCGCTCGGAGAGTCCCCCGTGCACGGGAGCGAGGCGTGCGGCATCCGTCATGCGAAAAACATACAACTTGACCGACCGGGCGTAATATGACGGAGTTATTCCTGTCGAACTCCGGCGCTTCCCGCCAGATCAAGGACGCTCATGGCACTGACAACTGTTTCGCCCGCGCTCGTGACCGCGGCCACAGCCGCAGCCACGCACCACGCAAGCGACGGCCGCCTGATCTTCGCCGCACTGCTCGGCATGGCCGTGATCATCGCGCTGATCACCTGGCTCAAGCTGCACCCCTTCATCTCGCTGCTGATCGGCGCCCTCGTGGCCGGCATGACCGCCGGACTCGCGCCGACCGCCGCCGTCACGAGCTTCTCGACCGGCTTCGGCTCGACGAGCGCCTCGGTCGGCACGCTGATCGCCCTCGGCGCGATCTTCGGGAAGCTGCTCGCCGACTCGGGCGGCGCCGACCGCATCGTCGACACCCTCGTGAGCCGCGCGAGCGTGCAGGCGCTGCCGTGGATCATGGGTCTCGTCGGCGCGATCATCGGCCTGCCGATGTTCTTCGAGGTCGGCCTCGTGCTGCTGGTTCCGGTCATCATGCTCGTCGCGCGCCGCTCCGGCCTGCCGCTGATGCGCGTCGCGGTGCCGACCATCGCCGGGCTCTCGGCCATGCACGGCTTCGTTCCCCCGCACCCCGGCCCGCTCGCCGCGATCTCGGCGGTGCACGCCAACCTCGGCGTGACGCTCGGCCTCGGTGTCATCGTCGCCCTCGTCGGCGTGATCGTCGCGGGGCCGCTGTTCGCGGGATTCGCGGCGCGCTGGGTTCCCGCCGAGGTGCCCGCCCTGTTCGACACGGGGGATGCCTCGCGCGGCGACACCGGAAAGGGTGCCATCGACACCCCGCGCACCGCGGCGATCAACCTCGGCGGCCGCGGTGACCAGCTGCGGCAGGCCGACCAGGCGGCGCACCCCGCCGCCGTGCGCCGCCCGGGCTTCTGGCCGACGCTCGTCACGATCCTGCTGCCCGCGGCCCTCATGCTCATCGCCGCGATCATCGACATCGCCGACGCGAACGACCCCGCCGCGTGGAAGACCGTCGTGGACTTCGTCGGCACCCCGCTCATCGCCCTCGGCATCGCGGTGATCGTCGCGATGATCGTTCTCGGGCGCGGCGCCGGGTTCAGCCTGAAGCGCACCTCGAGCGTCGTCACCGACGCGCTTCCGCCGATCGCCGGCATCATCCTGATCGTCGGCGCGGGCGGCGGCTTCAAGCAGGTTCTGGTCGACACGAAGATCAGCGACGTGATCTCGAACTGGGCCTCGCACAGCTCGATCAGCGTCTTCGTGCTCGCCTGGCTCGTCGCGGTGTTCATCCGCGTCGCGACGGGGTCCGCCACCGTGGCGACGATCACCACGGCCGGCATCCTCGAGCCCGTCACGCACCACCTCAGCACGCCGGGCGTCTCGCTGCTCGTGCTCGCGATCGGTGCCGGCTCGCTGTTCTTCTCTCACGTGAACGACGCGGGCTTCTGGCTCTTCAAGGAGTACTTCGGCCTCTCGATCGGTCAGACCATCAAGTCGTGGTCGGTGCTCGAGACCGTGCTGTCTGTGGTCGGCATCATCGTCGTGCTGGTGCTGAGCATCTTCGTGCACTGACGAAGGTGATGCCCCGCTTCTTCCCAGTCCGGCCGGGACTCTTTCCAAGTAAGGCACACCTAACCTAGTGTGGTGTTCATGGGTTCCCGTCATCGCAAGCACGTCGCCGACCGCGTCTTCATCGCGGGCGACCTTGCCGACGTGACGGCGATCCAGCACATCCTCTCCGTGCTGCCCGACGACGCCTACGGGCAGGTCTACATCGAGGTGCTCGACGAGCGCGACGTGATCGCGCTCGACGCTCCGCGCCGCGTGGCGGTGACGTGGTTGCCGCGCGTGGTGCGTGCCAGCGCCGTCCGCCCTCTCGCGTTCGCGACGCATGGCGAGGCGCTCGCCACGGCCATCGCGGGCTGGGTGGGCGAGTGGATGCCCGCAGCCGCGCGCTCCGAAGACGACGTGCTCGAGGCATCCGATCACCCCGCCTCGCGCTCGTCCGCTGCGGGCTCCGATGCCGCGCAGGACAACGTGATCATGTGGATCGGCTGCGCCGGCAGCGCCCGAATCACGGCTCTGTACGAGGTGCTGCAGGCCCGGCTCGCCGGGCTGAACGCACTGCCCGATATGTCGCATCACCTGAGTTGAACGAAGGAGTACCGATGTCCACTGAGACCCCCACTTCCGCTTCCACCTCCGCCGGCGCCGCCGAATCGGCCGAGCTTGCGGCCGGCGTGGCCCAGTTCCTCGCGCCGGTCGTCGTCGACATGGAAGCTCTCGTCGTCAACGGCAAGCAGGCGCACTGGAACGTGCGCGGCGCCGACTTCATCGCGATCCACGAGCTGCTCGACCAGCTCGTCGAGCACGCGCAGTCGTTCGCCGACGACTCGGCGGAGCGCATCGTCGCCCTCGGGCTGCCCGTGGACTCGCGCCTTGCGACCGTCGCGGCGAAGACCACGCTTCCCGCCCTGAAGGACGGCTTCCAGGACTGGACCGACACCGTCTCGCAGGTCGTCGCGCTGATCGACGCAGCCCTGGTGACGGTGCGCGCCGCCGTCGAGGGCCTCGACGACATCGACCTCAACAGCCAGGACATCGTCATCGGCATCGAGCGCGGGCTCGTGAAGGACCGCTGGCTGCTGCAGTCGCACCTCGCGGCCTGAGGCGCGACGCCCTGAGCTCACCGCTGCCCAGCGCCGCGCCCGGCTCACGCCCCGGCGCCGTGCCGCGCCCGACCGCCGAGCAGCTCGCTTGGCAGCGGATGCGGCTCGGCGCCTTCTTCCATTTCGGGCTGAACACCTTCCACGGGGTCGAGTGGAGCGACGGCACGCTGCCGGCGGCCGGCTTCGTGCCGGGCGAGCTGGACGCCGATCAGTGGGTGCGCACCGCGCGCGAGCTCGGCGCGCGCTATGTCGTGCTCACCGCGAAGCACCACGACGGCTTCTGCCTGTGGCCGACTGCGACCACCGCGTATTCGGTGGCGGCCTCGCCGTGGCGGGGCGGCGCAGGCGACGTCGTACGCGAGGTGGCGGATGCCTGTGCGCGGCACGGGCTCAGCCTCGGTCTCTACCTCTCGCCGTGGGATCGGAACGCGCCGCAGTACGCCGACCCCGCGGCATACGACGACTTCTACGCCGCCCAGCTGCGGGAGCTGTGCGGGAATTACGGCGACATCGCCGAGATCTGGTTCGACGGCGCCGGCTCTGAGGGTCGCGTCTACGACTGGGGGCGCTATCTCGAGGTGGTCCGCGAGCTGCAGCCGCGCGCCATGGTGTTCAACATGGGCGCTCCGACGATCCGCTGGGTCGGGAACGAGGACGGCCTGGCGGCCGACCCGGTGCGCTACGCCGTCGATCGCGGCGAGCTCTCGAACTACACCGACGACCGGGTCGACTACGGCGGCGCCTTCTATCTGCCGCCTGAGTGCGACGTGTCGATCAGGCATGGCTGGTTCTGGGCCGAACATGACGAGCCGAAGTCCCTCGATCACCTGCTCGCGATCTACTACGGCTCGGTGGGTCTGGGCGCGAACCTGCTGCTCAATCTGCCGCCCGATACGCGTGGGCTCATTCCCGACTCTGACGTGGCGCGGGTTCGCGAGCTGCGCGCCGAGCTCGATCGGCGCTTCGGCGACCGGTTGGCTGCCGAGCTCAGCGCGACCGCCGACGGCTGGCGCGCCGACTTCGCCGCAGAGATCGAGCTCGACCACCTGCTGCTGCAGGAAGAGCTGGCCGATGGGCAGCGCGTCAGGGGATTCGAGGTGGTGACGGATGCCGGCGAGCCGGTCGCCCGCGGCGGCAGCATCGGCGCACAGCGCCTCTGCGTGTTCCCCATGCGGCGGGTGCGCTCTCTGACCGTACGCGTCGGGGGCGAGGGCGCGGCGCTTTCCGGTGTGACCGGCTTCCGCACGGGTGTCAGCACGGTCCCGTCGATCGAGTACGCCGCGCCGACCGACGCCCCGGAATGAGGCCGGCCCCCTGAGATGAGAAGAAGGCCCCGTGGGGCCTTCTTGCGGATTCCGGCGAGTGGGGCAGGTCAGTCGAACGACTCCTCGCCGTCTGATGAGGCGACGGCGTCGCTGCCGACCACGGGGCCGTCGTCTTCGTCATCGACGACGCTGGGAACGTCTTCGACGTCGAGATCGGGCCCTTCGGCTGGGTCCAGCGTGTGGTGCTGGTGTGCGATCTGGTTCATGGGTTCCGGTCTACGCCTGATTGCGCACCGCGGCACCCGTGAATTCCCGCCGCGGGAGGACTTCTGCCCTGACCTGCGCGATGGGCAGAGTTCTGCCTTGCGGCCGGTTGTGTTGCTAGGCGGCGGGGGTGAGGTTGCGTTTGGGGGTGTGGGTGGCTGTGGTCCAGGCGGTGGCGTGGGATCCGAACACCCACCGGATCTCGGGGGTGCCGTCTTCGCCCATGCGGAGCTGGTAGGGCCCGGTGTCGATGGTGGTGTGGTGCCACCAGCACAGCAGGGTGAGGTTGTGGATGTCGGTGGGTCCGCCGTCGCGGTGCGGGTCGATGTGATGCACTTCGCACCATCTGGCGGGGGTGGTGCAGCCGGGGATGACGCACCCTTTGTCTCTGACGGCGAGTGCTCGGCGTTGTTGGGGTGTGGCGCATCTGTGGGTGTCGCCGAGGTTCAGGATCTTCCCTGAAGGCCCGACGAGGACTTCTTGGTATCCGCCGGTTTCGGCGATGCGGCGTGCGGTCTGGGCGGTGATGGGGTGGTCTTCGCCGTCGATGCGGGCGGTCCCGTGCCCGGATTCGAAGTCGTCTCTGTTGACCACGACGAGGATGGTGGGGTGTGCCCCGCCCATGGTGGGGGTTTCGGGGGCGCGGGCGGCGGCGGTGAAGACGGCGTGGAGCACGTCGGCGCGCTTCTGATCCCTCGTGCGGGTGTCGGTCGGCGGCTGAGTCTCGGAGGCGACCAGGAGCGGCTTCGCCGACCCGTCGGCACTGTCGTTCTCGGCAGCATCGTCGTTCTCGGCAGCATCGGCAGCTGTGCCCGCACCGGGGGTGAAGGCGACGGATGATCCGGCGCGTGGGTTGACGTAGGCGTCGAGGACGGCGCGGATGGCGGCGGCCTGCTCGACGGGTAGCAGCCCGGTGAGTCTCACGAGGCCGTCTCGAGCGTGTCCGAGGCGGAAGAACCGCTTCTCGATGGCGGCTTTCTCCACCGGTTCGGTGCCTCGGGGTCGAGTACGAGCTTCCATGCTTCAGCGGCCTCGACGACCGCGGTAGCCGGCAGGGTCTTGGAGAGTTCGATGAGGTTCGTGCAGGCCGCTTCGACGAGCTGGGGGTCTTTGCCGTCGGCGGCGGGGATGAGCGGGCCGATGATCGCGACCGCCTGCGCCCGGCCGAGGACGCCCTCGTGCACGGCGGTCTCGATGACGGGCAGCTTCGCCAGCCGCCGCGATTCCAGCACCCGTTCTCGGGCGTCCTTCGCGCACGTGCGCGTCACAGTCTCCAGCGCACCCCAGGCTTTCCGCGCCCCCAGCCGCCGGGCGAGCGAGTCCTCACCCAGGGTCTCGTCGGTGCGGTGGTCGAACTCGCGGGCGACGGCGAGCTGCAGCGCCTCGACCTTCCGAGACAGCTCCTCCACCGCCTGCGCGGCACCGACCAGCTGGTCGTCGCTCAGGATCGCGAACGAGTCGGGCAGCACCGGGTCGAGGCACGCCGACGCGGCCGCGATGCCTTCCCCGAACGCCCCCATGGTGCACCCCCTGCATCAACTCCGTCGCCGATGAACCCGATGCCACGAGTATATCATCAGTTCGAATAAGCAGAACAGATATCCACACGAGAGTCGAAACTAAGAACGAATAGACTGCGAAAGCTCTCGCGCCTCACCTCAGCTCGCGCGCGAAATACAGCCCCTCCGGCACCTTTCCGACATACGGCCCGTACTCGTCGATGCGCTGATAGCCGAGCTTCTCGTACAGCGCGATCGCCTCGGGCTGCTGGGTGCCCGTCTGCAGCACGACGCGCGAGGCGCCGTTCGCCGCGGCATCCGCTTCGACGGCCCTGATCAGCAGTGTGCCGACACCGCGCCCGCGCGCAGCCTCGACCGTGACGAGTCGCTTGAGCTCCCACTCGATGCCGCCGTCGGTCTCGAGCCGACGCAGCGCCGCGTGACCGAGCGCGGTGCCGTCAGAGTCGAGGGCGAGGTACACGCCCGAAAGCGTCGCCGGGTCGAGCACGAAGGCGGACGCCCGCAGTTCCTGCTCGTCGGCCGTGAGCGCGGCCTGCAGTGCGGCGTAGCGCGGGGTGATCTCGGCATCCATCAGGGCGCGCAACCGGGCAGCGCGCTCGTCACCCCACTCGACCTTCTCGACACGGACGGTCTGTTCAGCGTGCGCGGGGCGGTTCATGCACCGATTCTTCCAGCAGCCGCCGACACCGCGAGGCCGGTCGCGATCGAGCTTCATACGCGGCAACACCGTGACCGATGTCGGCCGCTCCGCCTAGCGTGGTGAGCATGACGGCTGATCGCGATCTCGGGCACCCCGAAACGCCCGGTCGCGCGTATGCCGACGCTTTGCAGGCGCGAGCCCGGCGGCGAGCGGATGCCGCGGACTATGTCACCTCGCCGTTCGCCGGCGCCCCGGCCGAGCTCACCACGGTCGTCGGCTCGGCCGTCGACGAGCTTGCGCCCGAGATCGCGGCACTCTCGCACCGCATCTTCGAGACGCCGGAAGAGGCGTTCCACGAGGTGCTCGGTGCCGCGGCGATCGCCGCCGCCGTCGAGCGGCTCACCGCGGCGCACCCGTCGGTGGGCGTCTACGGGCTCGACACCGCGGTCGAGGCATCCGTCGGCCCCGAAAAAGAGGGCGCGCCCACCGTCGCGATCCTTGCCGAGTACGACGCTCTGCCCGGCATCGGGCACGGTTGCGGTCACAACCTCATCGCCGCGAGCGCGGTCGGAGCCTTCGCCGCGCTGGCACGGCTCGGCGACCGGCTTCCCGGCCGAGTCGTGCTGCTCGGCACTCCCGCCGAAGAGGGCAGCAGCGGCAAAGAGCTGATGGCGCGCAACGGCGCCTTCGAGGGCGTCGACGCGGCGCTCATGGCGCACCCCTTCGGCTACGACGCGATCGACCACCCCTTCATCGGGCGGCGGATTCTGCGCATGGAGTTCGAGGGCGTCCCGGCGCACGCGTCGGCGTCGCCGTTCCTCGGCCGCAACGCACTCGACGCCGTGACGCTCGCGTATCAGGCCGTCGGTCTGCTGAGGCAGCATTTGCCGCCGACCGACCGCGTGCACGGCATCGTGAAAGAGGGCGGCGAGCGGCCGAGCGTCATTCCCCGCAGGGCTGTGCTCGAGTTCTACCTGCGCTCGCACGCGGCCGACACCCTGAAGGAGCTGAGCCGACGACTTGCCGACATCGCCCACGGCGCTGCACTCGCGACGGGTACCGGGGTGAGACTCGTGTGGGACCCGCTGCCCGCCACGCTGCCGACGCGGTTCAACCGGCCGCTGTCCGAGCGGTGGGCGGTTCACCAGGCCGCACGCGGCCGCAAGGCGCTCACGACCGCCGAGGTGCCGAGCGAGCTGGCCGCGTCGACCGATTTCGGCAATGTGAGCGTGCGCGTGCCCGGCATCCACCCCGTGATCAGGGCGAGCCCGCCCGAGGTCGCACTGCACACGGCTGAGTTCGCCGAGTGGGCACGATCAGAGGCGGGCGACGCAGCGGCGACGGATGCCGCGTTCGGGCTCGCTTTGACGGCACTCGACTTCCTCGCCGATGCCTCTCTGCGTGACGCCGCTCGCGCAGACTTCGAGGCGGCCGGCGGGGTTCTGAACGTAGAGGAGTACTTCGCATGAGCGCACCCCTGCCGGTGGCAGACGGCCCCGCTGTCTACGCGATCCACGAGAACCCCGAGTGGTTCGGGGTCTTCCGCGACGCGTTCGCGGCCGAGGGGGTTCCCCTCGTCGAGTGGCTGCTCGTGGAGGGCGAGCTCGACCCGCTGTCCACTCCGCCCGAGGGCGTCTTCTGGTCGCGCATCAGCGCGTCGAGCCACACCCGCGGCCATATTCTCTCGAAGGAATATGCCCGTGCCGTGCTCTCGTGGCTCGAGGCGAGCGGCCGGCGCACGGTCAACGGGCGTGCCGTGCTCGAGCTCGAGGTCAGCAAAGCGGCCCAGCTCTCGGCGCTGAAGCGCGCCGGTATCGACGTGCCGCGCACGCGCGCCGTCGTGGGGACCTCACACCTTCTCAATGCCGCGCGCAGCCTGCATGACGAGCTCGCCGCCCCCTTCGTGATCAAGCACAACCAGGGCGGCAAGGGCCTCTCGGTCGCGCGCTTCGAGTCGCCTGACGAACTCGAGGCCGCGCTGAACGCGGGCGAGGTCGACGAGCCGCAAGACGGCATCACGCTCGTGCAGGAGTACGTGCAGCCCGCCGAGCCGTACATCACCCGCGTTGAGATCGTGGGCGGAGAGTTCGTCTACGCGATCCGGGCGGACACGGCGCGTGGCGGATTCCAGCTCTGCCCGGCGGATGCCTGCGCCGTCGACCCGCTCACCGGGAAGCTCGTCACGCCGCCCGGGGCGACGATCGCGCCGGCGCCGGGCGACCAGCTCTTCTCGCTGCGCGACGGGTTCCGGCATCCGATCATCGAGCAGTACCTCGCCTTCACGCGCCAGAACGGCATCGAGATCGCGGGAATCGAGTTCATCGAGACGGCCGACGGTCGTGTGGTGACCTACGACGTGAACACCAACACGAACTACAACGCGGCCGTGGAGGCGGTCGCGCCGGCCTCGGGGCCACGCGCGATCGCGCGCTACCTGGGCGGCCTGCTGCGCGAGACGAGGCGGCCGAGCGCTCCAGTGTTACGTCGCGTGTAGTTCCGCGTCGCCCGTCGTAACAGAAAGTGGGCCGGGCGGCCCCGCGGCTCTACGTTCGCCGCATGAGCCTCACCCCCACCACGACGTCGCCTCGCCTCGACCTCGGCGTCGCGCTGAACGACGCCGGCTGGCACCCGGCCGCCTGGCGCGAGGAACCCGCCCGCCCCGCCGAGCTGCTGACTGGCCGCTACTGGGCCGACCTCGCCCGCACCGCCGACGACGCCGGTCTCGAGCTGCTCACCATCGAGGACGCCTTCGGCCTGCAGACCCGCCACCCTTTCGACACCGTCGACCCCGCCGAGACCCGCGACGTGCGCGGCCGCCTCGACGCCGTGCTGCTCGCCAACTGGCTCGCGCCGGTGACGACGCGCATCGGGCTCATCCCGACCGTGAGCACGACGCACACCGAGCCGTTCCACGTCTCCACCGCGATCGCGACCCTCGACTACGCGAGCCGCGGGCGTGCCGGCATCCGCCCGATCGCCGCGGCGAAGCCGCACGAGGCCGCGCACGTCGGGCGCCGCACCTTCCCCGAGATCGACCGGGCGGACTTCACGGGGCCCGAGGCGCAGGCGCTCATCAGCGAGTGGTTCGGCGAGGCGGCCGACGTCATCGAGGTCGCGCGCCGGCTGTGGGACTCGTGGCAGGACGACGCGATCGTCCGCGACACCGCGACCGGCCGCTTCATCGACCGTGAGCGGCTGCACTACATCGACTTCGAGGGCGCGCACTTCAGCGTCAAGGGCCCGTCGATCGTGCCCCGCCCGCCGCAGGGCCAGCCGGTCGTCGCGCTGCTCGCGCATCAGCGCATTCCCTACGAGCTCGCCGCCCGCCAGGGCGACGTCGTGTTCATCACGCCGCACGACGACGCGCAGCTCGCGTCGATAAGCGCCGAGGTGCGCGACGCCGAGACGCGGGTCGAGCGCGTGGGCGAGCCCCTGCGCGTCTGGGCCGACGTCGTGGTGCTGATCGAGGAGACGACGGATGCCGCACAGGCAGCCCTCGCGCACCTCGACGAGCTCGCCGGCGAGACCTTCACGAGCGACGCGCTCATCGTCGCCGACACCGCGGAGGATGTCGCCGGGCGGCTGCTCGCCTGGCACGCGGCCGGGGTGGACGGCATCCGTCTGCGCCCCGCGCGCCTGCCCTACGACCTGGACCGCATCGCGCGCGACGTCGTGCCGCTGCTCGAGGCGGCCGGCGTGCGCACGCCGCGCACCGACGACCCCGCCGCGACGCTGCGCGCCCGCCTCGGGCTGCCGGTTGCTGTGAACCGCTACGAGAAGGAAGTCGCCTGATGACCGCAACGAACCCCACCACCGGCAAGCCGATCAAGCAGGTCCACCTCGCCGCGCACTTCCCTGGCGTGAACAACACGACCGTGTGGAGCGACCCGGCCTCAGGCAGCCAGATCGACTTCGACTCGTTCGAGCACTTCGCAGCGACCGCCGAGCGAGGGAAGTTCGACTACCTCTTCCTCGCCGAGGGGCTGCGCCTGCGCGAGCACCGCGGGCACATCCACGACCTCGACGTCGTCGGCCGGCCCAACACGCTCGCGATCCTCGCGGCGATCGCGGCGATCACGCAGCACATCGGCCTCGTGGGCACGCTCAGCTCGACCTTCAACGAGCCCTACGAGCTGGCGCGCCAGCTGCAGACTCTCGACGTGCTCTCCGGCGGCCGGGCCGGCTGGAACGTCGTGACGACGTCGGATGCCTTCACCGGCGCCAACTTCCGCCGCGGCGGCTTCCTCGACTACGCCGATCGCTACCTGCGCTCGAGCGAGTTCATCGCCACCGCGCGCGAGGTGTGGGACTCGTGGGCCGACGACGCGATCGTCGCGGACAAGGCGGGCGGCCGCTTCCTCGCCGGCGACGCGCTGCGCCTCGTCGACCACCACGGGCCGCAGTTCGACGTGACGGGCTACGGCACGCTGCCGCGCTCGCCGCAGGGCCACCCCGTGATCGTGCAGGCGGGCGACTCGAGCGACGGCCGCGACTTCGCAGCGCGGGATGCCGAGGTCATCTTCTCGCGGCACTCGGAGTTCGAGGACGGCCGCGCGTTCTACGCCGACGTCAAGAGCCGGGTCGAGGCGAACGGCCGCGACCGGGACGACCTCAAGATCCTGCCGGCGGTCACCTTCGTCCTCGGCGACACGGCGGAGGAGGCGGAGGAGCGCAGCCGGTTCATCCAGCATCAGCAGGTCAGCCCCCAGACGGCGATCGCCTTCCTCGAGCAGGTGTGGGGGCGCGACCTCACGGCCTACGACCCCGAGGGGCCGCTGCCCGACATCGAACCCGACCTCGGCGGGGCATCCGTCACCCGAGGCCGGGTGCGGCACGATCGCGATGTCGCGGCCACCGCGCGGCAGTGGCGGGAACTGGCCGAGGCCGAGAACCTCAGCATCCGCGAGCTCGTGATCAGGGTCTCCGGCCGGCACTCCTTCGTCGGCACGCCGCAGCACGTCGCGGAGGAGATCAACCGCTACGTGCAGGGGGATGCCGCCGACGGGTTCGTCATCGTCGGGCACCTGAGCCCCACGGGCCTCGACGAGTTCGCCGACCGCGTGATCCCCGAGCTGCAGGAGCGCGGCGTGTTCCGCACCGAGTACCCGGAAGGGGCGACGCTGCGCGAACTGCTCGGCGTCAAGCCGCCGGTCGCGCAGCCCGCCGACCTCGTGACGTCATCTTCGTAACGCAGGGACCCAGTAGTTCACACTCGGGCGCCGGCCTCCGCCGGGTGCCTAACGTTCGAATCGCCCCACCTCGACCCCAACCAGGAGTACCACTGTGACCTCACGCACCACGGCGCGCGTCGCCGCATTCGCTGCAGGGGCCGCCGCGCTCGCGTTCGCGCTCGCCGGCTGCTCAGGCGGCTCCGGCTCCACGAACGGCGCCGGCTCGAGCGCCGCCTCCAAGCCCGTCTCGGGCGGCAACCTCACCTTCGCCATCTCGAGCGAGAACGGCTGCATCGACCCGCAGCAGGTCGGCAACAACGACGACATCGCCATCGCGCGCCAGACGGTCGCCTCGCTCACCTCGCAGGACCCGAAGACCGGCGAGATCAAGCCGTGGCTCGCCTCTTCGTGGAAGGTGAATGCGGATGCGTCGAGCTTCACGTTCACGCTGCGCACGGGTACGACGTACGCCGACGGCACGCCGATCGATGCGGAATCCGTCAAGGAGAACTTCGCGGGCATCCAGGCCCTCGGGGCCAAGGCGACGCTCGGCTCGACCTACCTGAGCGGCCTCAAGGACGTCAAGGTCATCGACCCGCAGACGGTCGAGATCGACTTCAGCAAGCCGAGCGCGCAGTTCCTGCAGGCGACCTCGACCTTCACGCTGGGGCTCGTGTCGAACGCGAGCACGAAGCTCTCTGTCGCCGATCGCTGCGCGGGCAAGTTCGCCGGCTCGGGCCCGTTCACGGTGAAGAGCTTCACCCCGGCTCAGCAGGCGGTGCTCGTCAAGCGAGACGGCTACGACTGGGGCCCCTCGACGAACTCCCACACCGGTGAGGCCTACCTCGACAGCGTGACCTTCAAGGTCGTCCCCGAGGCGTCGACCCTCACGGGCTCGCTGTCGAGCGGCCAGATCGACGCGTCGGCAGATGTGCAGGCCACCGACCTGCCGCAGTTCGACGGCAACGGGTTCTGGGTGCGCAACCGCACCAACCCGGGTGTCGTGTACAACCTCTACCCCAACGCGAAGAACCCGGCCCTGGCCGATGAGAAGGTCCGCCAGGCGATCTCGAAGGCCATCGATCGCAGTGCGGTGACGAAGCTGCTCACCAAGTGGGACAAGCCGGCGAAGAGCGTGCTGTCCTCCTCCACTCCCTACTGGAGCGACCAGAGCAGCCTGCTCACGCAGGACGTGTCGGGCGCGAAGAAGCTGCTCGAGGACGACGGGTGGAAGCTCGGCAGTGACGGCGTCCGCGAGAAGGGCGGGAAGAAGCTGTCCTTCACGCTCGTCTACTGGCAGCCGACGAGCGACCAGCTGCAGCTCGTGCAGCAGGAGCTCAAGGCGGTCGGCATCGAGCTGCAGCTCAAGCAGACGACGATCGCCGACGCCACCGCGACCAACGACGGCACGCAGGCGCTGTCATGGGGCAATCTGACCCGCGCCGACCCCGATGTGGTGCGCACGGTCTTCTCGGCCCGAGGCACGCAGAACAACAACCACCGCGCGGCGGAAGCGGTCGACGACGTCCTCGACCTGCAGGCCGCCACGACCGACAAGGCGGCGAGGCAGAAGCTTGTCGACCAGGCCGCGAAGACCCTGATCACGGAAGCCTGGTCCATCCCGGTGTTCCAGCTGTCGACCACGATCGCGGCCTCCGACAAGGTGCACGACCTGAAGTTCGAAGCGTCCAGCCGGCTCGACTTCTACGACACCTGGCTCAGCAAGTAGGCGACGCGGGCGAACGGAGCGGCGATGCTCAGAGCAGCACCAGTGAAATATGTGGCCAGACGGCTTCTGCAGGGCGTGTTCGTGCTGTGGGCGGCGTACACCCTGTCGTTCCTGATCCTGTTCACCCTCCCCGGCGACGCGGCCACGGTCGCGGCCGCCGGGGGCGGTGACGCCAGCACGGTCGACCCGAAGCTCGTCGAGCAGCTGCGCCACGAGTACGGGCTCGACCAGCCGCTGTGGCTGCAGTACCTGCACGCGCTCGGCAAGGCGCTGCGCGGCGACTTCGGCAGCAACCCGCAGACGGGCCAGCCGGCGCTGCACGAGGTCACCCAGGTGCTGCCGAACACGCTCGGACTCGCCGCTGCGGCCCTCGTGCTCGCGGTCGTCGTGGGCTTCCTGCTCGCGGTCGCGAGCACCTTCCCGCGCGCGGCGTGGCTGCGTCAGGCGCTCGGCGCCCTGCCGCCGCTCGGCGCCGCGGTGCCCGTGTTCTGGATCGGCCTGCTGCTGCTGCAGTGGTTCTCGTTCCATTTGCGCTGGTTCCCGTCGTTGGGCGACGAGGGATTCCGCAGCCTGGTGCTCCCCGCCGTCACACTGGCCGTGCCGACCGGGGCCTACATCGCGCAGCTGCTCTCGCGCAGCCTGCGCCTGACGCTCGGCCGGCCGTACATCGAGCAGGTGCGGGCCAAGGGCGCGGGCGAGGCGCGGGTGCATTTCGCGCACGCGCTGCGCAACGCCGTGCTGCCGACGCTCACCATGGTCGGCGTGCTGATCGGCAACCTGCTCGCCGGCACGGTCGTCACCGAGACCGTGTTCTCGCGCACCGGCGTCGGCCGGCTCGTCGTGCAGGCCGTTGGCGACCGCGACCTTCCCGTCGTGCAGGTCGTGGTGGTCTTCGCCGCGCTGGTCTTCGTCGTCTCGAGCCTCGCCGTCGACCTCGTCTACCCGCTCATCGACCGGCGCATCGTGCTCGGGCGCGCCGCCGCAACCGCCTAGGGGGTCCACCGTGTCAGAGCTCATCCTGAACGAGCGGTTCACCGACGGCAGCGCCGAGAACACCGGCCATGCCGAGGAACGACCGGCACGGGCATCCGGATTCTCGCGTGCACTGCGGGGCGCAGTGACGCGACCCGGTCTCGTCATCTCCGTGCTCGTGATCGCCCTCGTCATCGTGTGGGCGCTCGCGCCGAGCCTGTTCGCGCACCACGACCCGCTCACCGGCAACGTCGCCGAACGCCTGCAGGCGCCGAGCGCGCAGCACATCTTCGGCACAGACAACCTCGGCCGCGACCTGTGGGCGCGCGTCGTCTACGGCTCGGCGCAGTCCCTCGCGGCGACGTTCCTGGCGGTCGTGCTGGCCCTGCTCGTGGGCTCGATCCTCGGCCTGCTGGCCGGCTTCCTGCGTGGCTGGGTCGACGACGTCATCATGCGGGTGATGGACGTCGTGCTCGCCATCCCGACCGTGCTGCTCTCGCTCGCGATCATCACGGCGCTCGGCTTCGGCACCATCAACGTCGCGGTCGCGGTGGGCTTCGCGAGCGCCGCGAGCTTCGCGCGCGTCATGCGCTCTGAGGTCATCACGATCTCGACCGCGCTCTACGTCGAGGCGGCCCGTGCCTCGGGCGTGCGCTGGTACACGGTCCTGCGCCGGCACGTGCTGCCGAACTCGTTCGGGCCCGTGCTGTCGCTGTCTGCGCTCGAGTTCGGCACCGCCGTGCTCGCGATCTCAAGCCTGAGCTTCCTCGGCTTCGGGGCGCCCCCGCCCGCGCCCGAGTGGGGCGCCCTCATCTCAGAGGGCCGCAACTACCTCGCCACCTCGTGGTGGCTGACCACCTTCCCGGGGCTGATCATCGTCGCGGTCGTGCTGGCCGCGAACCGGGTCAGCCGCGCGTTCGAGAAGAACGGAGCGACACGATGACAACGGATGCCTCGCTCTTGCTCTCCGTCAAGAACCTCCGCGTCGCCTACGAGACGGGCAGCCGCCGCGTCGAGGCGGTGCGCGGGGTCGACTTCGAGGTCGGTCGCGGTGAGATCGTCGCGATCGTCGGCGAGTCCGGCAGCGGCAAGACGACGACGGCGCAGGCGGTCATCCACCTGCTCGACCCGACCGCGCGGGTCGCTGCCGACGAGCTCGCCTTCGACGGCATCGAGCTCACGAAGCTCAGCCGCGGGCAGTGGCGCGAGGTGCGGGGCGCGCGCATCGGGCTCATCCCGCAGGACCCGGTCGTCTCGCTCGACCCCGTCAAGAAGGTCGGCGAGCAGGTCGCCGAGGCGCTGCGCGTGCACAAGCTCGCGAGCCGCCGCGCCGCGGGGGAGCGGGCCGTCGCCTTGCTCGAGCTCGCCGGGCTCTCGCAGCCCGCGCTGCGGGCGAGGCAGTTCCCGCACCAGCTCTCCGGCGGCATGAAGCAGCGCGCCCTCATCGCGGCCGCGCTCGCCCCCGAGCCCGAGCTGATCATCGCCGACGAGCCGACCAGCGCCCTCGACGTGACGGTGCAGAAGCAGATCCTGGACCACCTCGAGAGCCTCGTGCGCGGGCGCGGCACCGCGGTGCTCCTCATCACGCACGATCTCGCGGTCGCCGCCGACCGCGCCGACCGCATCCTCGTGATGCAGGGCGGCGAGATCGTCGAGACGGGTGCCGCCGCACAGGTGCTCGGTGCGCCGCGGCATCCGTACACGCGGGCGCTCGTCGCCGCGGCGCCCGCGCTGTCCGCCGCGCGGCTGCGACCCTCGACGAGCATCGGCGAGCAAGCGCGGGCGGATGCCGAGGTGAGCGTCGCCCGCCCGCCATTGCTGACCGTCACCGACCTCACGAAGGACTTCGGCTCGGGCCGCGAGCGCCTGCGCGCCGTCGACGCCGTGAGCTTCGAGATCGCACGGGGCGAGACCTTCGCCCTCGTCGGCGAGTCCGGCTCGGGCAAGAGCACGACCGCGCGCCTCGTCGCGCGCCTCGAGACGGCGAGCGACGGCATCGTCCTGCTCGACGGGCAGGACTACACGCACGCCCGCGGCGAACGGCTGCGGCAGCTGCGCCGCCGACTGCAGCTCGTCTACCAGAATCCGTATGCCTCGCTCGACCCGCGCTTCACGGTCGCCGACGCCGTCGACGAGCCGCTGCGCGCCTTCGGGGTCTCCCGCGCCGAGCGGGCGAAGCGAGTCGCCGAGCTCATCGACCTGGTCGCGCTGCCGGCCTCATTCGCGAGCCGCCGCCCCGCCGAGCTCTCCGGCGGGCAGCGCCAGCGCGTGGCCATCGCCCGCGCCCTCGCGCTCTCGCCCGAGCTGCTGATCCTCGACGAGGCGGTCTCGGCCCTCGACGTGTCCGTGCAGGCGCAGATCCTGCAGCTGCTCACCGACCTGCAGGCCGAGCTCGGCCTCGCCTACCTCTTCATCACGCACGACCTCGCCGTCGTCCGACAGGTCGCCGACCGCGTCGGCGTCATGCAAGGCGGCCGCCTCGTCGAAGCGGGGCCGGCTGCAGACATCCTCGAATCCCCGCGCGACCCCTACACACGCCGCCTGCTGGAGGCGATCCCAGGCAGTGCAGTGCACGCGTTCGGCGGTGCGAGAAGTACGTTCAGCGCGACGTGAGCGTGCTTTTCGCACCCGTCGAATCCAAGCCTCGACAGGAGACATATGAAGGTCATCGGCCTCGACATCATCCCGAACGGCCCGGATGCCGCGGGGCACACCCCCACGCCCGCCGAGCGCCTCACGCAGACGGTTGACACCGCGATCCTCTTCGAGGAGCTCGGCTTCGACGGCTTCGCCGTGGGGGAGCGCCACCACCCGCCGTTCCTCTCGAGCGCGCCGCCCGTGATCCTCTCCCACCTCGCCGCGCTCACCCGCCGCATCCGCCTCTTCACCGGGGTGACGCTGCTCTCGGTGCTCGACCCGGTGCGAGTCGCCGAGGACTACGCGACCCTCGACAACCTCTCGGGCGGCCGCCTCGAGCTCATCATCGGCAAGGGCAACGGGCCAGAGCAGGCGGAGCTGTTCGGCATCGGCCGCCTCGACGCGTGGGACACGATCCGCGAGAACTACCTGCTGCTGCGCCGCATCTGGAGCGAGCAGAAGGTGACGTGGGATGCCCCGGCCGGCGTCCCCAGCATCAGAACGGCGCCCCTGCGCGACGCCGAGATCTGGCCGAAGCCGCTGCAGCCGAAGATCCGCATCTGGCACGGCTCGGCCTCGGCCGAGCGCTCGGTCGAGCTCGCGGCGGAGCACGGCGATCCGATCTTCTCGGCCAACGGATTCAACCCGCTCGAGCACTACGGCCGGCTGATCGACCACTACCGCCGGAAGTGGGAGGAGTTCGGCCGCGACCCGCACGACGCGACGGTCGGCGCCGGCCACATCGCCCTCGTCGTGCGGCCGACCTCGCAGGACGCGCGGGCGGCGTTCCGGCCGTCGTACGAGAAGCTCGCCGCATCGCTGCGCGAGAACGCGAGCCACCAGCTGCCCGGCACCTTCACGCTCTACAAGGATTACGACGAGTACCTCGCCCAGAGCTCGGCCCTCGTCGGTAGCCCGCAGGAGGTGCTCGACAAGGTCCACCGCTACCACGAGGCCTTCGGCAACACCGTGATCCACATCAGCGGCCACGGCGGCGAGCTCGGCCAGGCGGCGCTGCGCGAGAGCCTCGAGCTGTTCGCCTCCGACGTGCTGCCCGAGCTGCGCGCGTCGCTCCCCGACCCCGAATGGCCGGAGCCCACGCTCGCCCTCACGCGCACCCCGGCTCGGGAATCCGTCGCCCTCGCCTGATCACGCGCAACCCGCCGTGACAGTGTGACGTCACATGGCTCAACGCGGCGCAACACGAATTGGCAGAGCTGCCGAGGCGCCGTGACGATGGACGCTCACCCCACGAGGAAAAGGAGCACCCATGTCCGAGCCGTCCCTGCCCCCGCGACTTCCCGAGAAGCCGAAGCGCCGCACCGGCCTGATCGCAGGCGCCGTCATCGCGGCCGTCGTCGTGATCGTCGCGGTGGTCCTGATCATCGTCAACGTCGCGAAGCCGAAGGCCGATGACGCGGCGTCCGGCGGTGCGAGCGGCACGACCGCCAAGGCGCAGACCGTGTCGATCGGGGTGACGGATGCCTCGCAGCCGTACTGGAAGATCTACTCCGACCTCGCGAAGAAGAAGTACAACGTCACGATCAAGCTCGTGAACTTCTCCGACTACAGCCAGCCGAACCCCGCGCTGAAGCAGAAGCAGACCGACCTGAACGAGTTCCAGCACATCGAGTACCTCGCCGACTACAACAACTCGAGCGGCGACACCCTGCAGCCGATCGGGCCGACGGCGATCTACCCGCTGCCGCTGTACTCGACGGACTACAAGAAGCCGGCCGACCTTCCGGCGAACGCCGCGGTCGCCATCCCGAACGACGCGATCAACGAGGCGCGCGGCCTGCTGGTGCTGCAGTCGGCCGGCCTGCTCGAGCTCAAGGACGGCGGCTCGCCGTTCTCGACCGTGAACGACATCACCTCGTCGAAGGTCAAGGTGACGACCGTGGATGCCGCGCAGACGGCGCGCGCCCTGCAGTCCGGCTCGGTCGCGGCGGCCATCGTCAACAAGAACTATGCGACCGACGCCAAGCTGCCGAACACCGACATCATCGCGAAGGACGACCCGAGCGACCCTTCTGCGCAGCCCTACGTCAACGTGTTCGTGGCGCGCGACGCGGACAAGGACAACAAGCTCTACCAGAAGCTCGCGGCCCTCTACCTCGACCCGAGCGTCGAGAAGTCCGTGCAGGAGGTCAACGGCGGCAGCGCCGTGTTCAGCGACCTGACCGCCAAGGAGCTGCAGGACCTGCTGGCCAAGACGCAGGAGCAGGAGAAGGCAGCCAAGGGCTGAGCATGACCGACGCACTGGTCCGACTCGAGGGCGTCAGCAAGACGTACCCCAGCCCGGCCGGGCCGGTCACGGCCGTCACCGATCTCTCCCTGGAGGTCATCCAGGGAGAGATCCTCGGCGTGATCGGGTACTCCGGCGCGGGCAAGAGCACTCTCGTCCGCTTGATCAACGCGCTCGAGCTACCGACGGCCGGGCGGGTGTTCGTCGGCGACGACGAGCTGACCGCACTGCCCGAGAAGCAGCGCCGCGCGGTTCGCCGTGAGATCGGCATGATCTTCCAGCAGTTCAACCTCTTCAATTCGCGCACCGTCGCCGGCAACGTGGGCTACCCCCTGAAGCTCGCCGGCGTGAAGCAGCCCGAGCGCGACCGGAAGGTAGCGCGACTGCTCGACTTCGTCGGGCTGCTCGAGCGCGCGCACGCCTACCCCGAGCAGCTCTCGGGCGGTCAGAAGCAGCGCGTGGGCATCGCCCGCGCGCTCGCCACCGACCCCAAGCTGCTGCTCGCCGACGAGGCCACCAGCGCGCTCGACCCCGAGACCACAGCCGACGTGCTTGCGCTGCTCAAGCGCGTCAACCGCGAGCTCGGCGTCACGATCGTCGTCATCACGCACGAGATGGACGCCATCCGCGCGATTGCCGACCGCGTCGCGGTCATGGATGGCGGGCGTCTCGCAGAGCTCGGCAACGTGTACGACGTGTTCGCCCGGCCCTCCACGCCGACCGTCGCGCGCTTCGTCGCCACGGTGCTGCGGGACCGACCGTCGGCCGAGACGCTGCGGCGCCTGCGGGCGTCCCACGCGGGCCGGCTCGTCACCGCCAAGGTGCCGGACCGGCGCGGCTTCGCAGGCCTGCTTGCGAGCACGCTCGCCGAGCACGGCGTCTCCGGCGAGATCGTCTACGGCGGCATCAGCGAACTGCAGGAGAAGCCCATCGGCTCCCTCACCTACGAGCTGACCGGTTCGGATGCCGCGATCGATGCGGCTCTCGCCGCGCTGCGCGCGGGCGGGGTCGACGTGGTCGAGGAGGTCGCGGAATGACCGGATTCCTGAACGATCTGCCCACCTTCTACACCGCCATCTGGCAGACGCTCGTCATGGTGTTCGCCGCGCTCGTGGTCTCCGGTGCGCTCGGCCTCGGCATCGGCATCCTGCTGTATGCCACGGCACCCGGCCGTCTCCTCGAGAACCGGGCGGCGAATGTGGTGACCAACGTCGTCGTCAACATCGTCCGCCCCGTGCCGTTCATCATCTTCATCGCCGCGATCGCGCCGCTCACCGTGAAGGTGCTCGGAACGTACCTCTTCGTGCAGGGCGCGGCGTTCGCGATCTCGCTGGCGGCCGCGTTCGCCGTCTCGCGCATCGTCGAGCAGAACCTCGTCGCGGTCGACCCCGGCGTGGTGGAGGCGGCGCGCGCCATGGGCGCGAGCCCGGCTCGCATCATCTTCACGGTGCTGATCCCCGAGGGGCTCGGCCCGCTGATCCTCGGCTATACCTTCGTGTATGTGGCGCTCGTGGACATGTCGGCGCAGGCAGGGGCCGTCGGCGGCGGTGGCCTGGGCGACTTCGCCATTCAGTACGGCCTCAACCGCTTCAACTACCCGATCATCTACATCACGGTCGCGGTGATCATCGTGATCGTGCAACTGGGCCAGTTCTTCGGCAACTGGCTCGCGCGCCGGGTGATGCGGCGCTGATGACGATCCCGTTGGCGCCGTCCGCGCCGCCGCTGATCCTCGACGAGCCCGGCGAGCATCGCGGCATCAGTCGCCTCGTTCCCGGGTTCGACGCCGAACGGCTGCTGCCGTAACATTTCGTCACATAACCGGATGCCTCGGCCGCGGCCGGGCCCTGCGACGGGAGACGACGTGGACACGATGGAAATGATGAAGTCCATGCCCATGGGCAGCATGCCGATGGACATGGCCGCGATGCAGGACTGCATCCAGTCCCTCAACGCGTGCTCGATGGCCGCCACCATGTGCGCCGGCGCCGACATGACCGAGACGGACATGGCGAAGTGCACCGCGATGTGCTCGAACATGGCCGACATGGCCGACGCCACGATGCGCATGATGATGCGCCCCGCCGGCATGGACATGGAGGTCATGAACGCGATGCTCATGGCCTGCATGACGATGGGGAAGGCGTGCGCGGCCGAGTGCCGCATGCATGCCGACATGGCCGAGCACTGCCGCTACTGCGCGATGGCCTGCGAGGACATGGTCGCGAAGTGCGAGGCTTTGATGGCCTAGAGCCGAGCGCGGGTCGACTCGGCGATGACGCGGGTCGACTCGGCGAAGCCGAATGGAAACCCTAGACGACCCGCGCGGTCGTCGCGACGCTGCGCACGTCGAGGATCTCGGCGACCGGGTGGAACGCGACCGGCTCGCCGACGCTCAGCCCGGCGAACGCGTCGAACGTCTGCAGGCGCATCACACCGCCGTCGAGGAACGCGACGGACAGTTCGCGATCGGATGCCTCGAGCACCACGCCGTCGCGCCAGGCGGTCGGTGTCGCGCCGGCCATGACCTGCTGGATCGGGAGGACTGTCGACGAGATCGTGCGGGACATGGCTTCACCTTCTTCGCGGGTTCGGTAGGTCGACGGTACGCGGGCGGCTTCCGCCGGCCAAGCGGCCCGGTCGCAATCCGTAACACGCTGAGAAACACCGCGGCGCGAGGAATCCGCGCCGCCCCGCGCTCGTTGCCCCGAGCATGACAACTCTCGGATTCATCGGCGCCGGCCACATCGGCGGAACGGTCGCGAAGCTCGCAGCTCAGCACGGCTATGACGTCGTCGTCAGCAATTCGCGCTCTCCTGAGACGCTCGCCGACCTCGTTGCGGAGATCGGGGGCACGGCCCGCGCGGCCTGGGCGGCCGAGGCATCGGCTGCCGCAGATGTCGCCTTCGTGTCGATCCCGCTCAAGAACATCTGGCAGCTCGACCCCGCACCGCTCGTCGGCAAGATCGTGCTCGAGACCAACAACTACTACCCCGCGCGCGACGGCCGCATCGAGGCCATCGACAACGAGAGCGACACGACCACGGGCCTGCTGCAGAAGCACCTGCCCGACTCCCACGTCGTGAAGGTCTTCAATCACATCAACTGGACGCACATCCCGACCCAGGGCCTGCCCGCCGGCGCCCCGAACCGCCGAGCCCTCGCGATTGCGAGCGACCACCCGGACGCCCTCGAGTTCGCGCGGCGCTTCTACGACGAGCTCGGCTACGACGCCGTCGACGCGAGCCCGGTGTCCGAGAGCTGGCGCATCGAGCGCGGCACTCCCGGCTATGGGGCGCGCCAGACCGTCGCCGAGCTCGAGGCCGCGCTGCGGCAGGCCGAGCGGGCGGTCGTGCACTCGTAGCCGTCGCCGCACGTCTTCGCCGAGCGCTTCACCGAGGTGTGCCGAGAGGGCCGTTTGCCGCGTTTTTTCGCCGTCCGGGCACCCCTCGGCGGGTGGCGGATGCCTCACGCATCCGTCACCCGCGCAGCGATCAGTCCGCCGGCTCGTCCCCGCCCGGCTGCGTGACGTCGTCGCCGCTGTTCAGCTCGCGCGGCTCGTTCTGCCGCGCGCCGTCGCCGCCCTCGGCGGGCTGCTCGGGGTGCTGACTGCGGTCGTCGCCCTGCTGCTGCTGGTCGTCGTCCGGCCCCTCGGCGGGGTCCTGCGGGTGTGTTCCGTTCTCGGTCATGCCGGTGCGGTACCCGGATGCCGGCTCAGCTGTTCAGGATGTCGCGCACCAGGGGAATCACCTTCGTGCCGTAAAGCTCGACGGCACGTGCCGCGGCGGAGGCCGGCACCGAGCCCGAGGTGTACAGCAGATCGAAGCGCTGCACGCCGAGCTCCCGAACGGTCGCCGCGATGCGCCGCGCCACGGTCTCGGGCGAGCCGACATAGACGGACCCTGCCGTGGCCTCCTGCTCGAAGTGCTCGCGCGTCACCTCGCCGTGCCAGCCGCGCTCGGCGCCGATCTTGTCGCGCACTTTCTTGAAGCGCGGGAACAGCAGCTCCTTCGCCTCTTCGTCGGTGTCTGCGACGAAGCCGGGGGAGTGCACCCCGATCGGCAGCGCGGGCTGCCCCAGCTCGCCGACCGCGCGGTGGTACAGGTCGATGTATGGCGCGAATCGCGACGGCGACCCGCCGATGATCGCGAGCATCAGCCGGAATCCGTAGCGCGCGGTGCGCACGACCGATTCGGGTGAGCCGCCCACGCCGACATACGTGGTGATCCCGTTCTCGGTCTTCGGGTAGACGTCGGCGTCGGTGAGCGGCGGCCGGGTCTTGCCACGCCACGTCACGGGCCTCTCGTCGAGCAGCTTCGCCCAGAGCCCCAGCTTCTCTTCGAAGAGCAGGTCGTAGTCGGCGAGGTCGTAGCCGAACAGCGGGAACGACTCGATGAACGACCCACGGCCCATGATCACCTCGGCGCGGCCGTTCGAGACAGCATCCAGCGTCGCGAAGCGCTCGAACACGCGCACGGGGTCGTCCGACGACAGCACCGTGACGCCCGTGCCGAGCTTGATGCGCGAGGTGCGCCCGGCGATCGTCGCGAGCACGATCTCGGGCGAGCTGATCGCGAACTCGGGCCGGTGATGCTCACCCAGGGTGATGGCGTCCACGCCCGACTGGTCGGCGATGACCGCGTGCTCGACGATGTCGCGGATGCTCGCGGCATACGTCTTCAACTCGCCGTGATCGTCCTCGAGCACATCGCCGAACGTGTCGAGCCCCAAGACCAGGTCGTCGCTCATGTCACAGATCCTTTCGTATCGGCCCCGCCCGTCGATAACTTGGCGGTGTGAGGAAAAAGTCCCCCATTGTGATGACACTGGCCCTCGCGGGAGCGCTCGTGCTGACCGGCTGCACGAGCAGCGGCGCGAGCAAGGGGGCGACCAGCACCATCTCGGTGCCGACGACGACCGCGACATCGGCCGCGCAGGTGGCGACGCTGAACGACGCCGTCGCGTATGCGCTCACGGTCACGCCGAAGACGCCGCTCACCGAGATCGATCAGGCGGGCCGGCTGCTCAAGAAGTACGCGGATGCCTCGTCCGAGCTGTCCGCAGACGACAAGTCCGCCGTCGACGGGTTCATCGCGCAGTCGCAGCAGGCCGTCGCCGCGAAGGACGAGACGAGCGCGGGCGCCGATCTGCAGGCCGCGGCGCAGGGCGTCGCGCAGGCGCTGGCGGAGGAGTGAGGCTCGGGCATCCGATCAGCCGCTCATCAGACGCAATGCGCGCACCGGACGTAGCCTGAGAGGGTGAGCGATGACCTCGAAGACCTCTACCGCGAGACGATCATGGATCACGCCCGCGCGCCGCACCACTTCGGCCTGCGCGACGGCGCCGCGGCGGAATCGCACCAGCTCAACCCGACCTGCGGCGACGAGGTCACCGTGCAGCTGCACGTGAGCGCCGACGGCGAACGCGTTGAATCGCTCAGCTGGGAAGGGCACGGCTGCGCCATCTCGCAGGCGTCCGCTTCGCTGCTCTCCGACCTCGTCGTGGACCTGCCCGCCGCAGACCTCACCCGCCGTATCGACGAGTTCCGCGAGATGATGCGCTCGCGCGGCCAGGTCGAGGGCGACGAGGAGCTGCTCGGCGATGCGGTCGTGCTCGGGGGCGCCTCGCGCTACGTCGCGCGGGTCAAGTGCGCGATGCTCTCGTGGGTCGCCGTCGAGGACGCCCTGGCCAAGCTGCCGGCGCACACGCTGGTCGAGTAGCCCGCGCCGACCCACCCGCTGGTCGAGTAACCCGCGCCGACCCACCCGCTGGTCGAGTAGGTCGCTCTGCGACCGTATCGAGACCCCGCCCCGGCCAGACCCCACCCCTGCTCGCCCCGGCGAAGCCGAGACTGACGCTGGTCGACTCGGCGAAGCCGAATGGAGACCAGACGCTCGTCGATTTTCAGTAGTCCCTCGTGCGATCTTCCGTAGTGCTCTCAGTGATCACGCCGTAGCCCTCGTTGCAAGGCTGTCGGCATGTGCAACACAGCGAAGCCGACGAGCGCGCCGGGCCTGGGGCGATGACCGATCAGTCGACGGCGATAGCAGAGGCGCCGTTTCCGACCAGGCGCTCGCTGCGTCAGGCGGAGCAGGCGCAGCAGGTCGAGCAGTCGCGGCGGGCCCGCCGGGCGCCGCAGGGCGCCCACGGTCAGCGCGGCGCCTCTGCGCGCTTCACGGCCGTCGACGGCTTTCGTGGCCTCGCGATCCTCTCGGTGCTCTTCTACCACTCGGGCGTCACGAGCCGCGGGCTGTTCGGCGTCGACGTCTTCTTCGTGGTCTCGGGCTTCTTCGTCACGCTGCTCGCGCTGCGCGAGCTGCGCCGCTCGGGGCGCCTGCGCCTCGGTGCGTTCTTCGGGCGCAGGGCGCGTCGCATCCTGCCGGGCGTCGTGCTCGCGCTGCTCGTCACCCTCGTGCTGGTCGCGCACTTCGGAACGGCGGCGGAGTTCGGCCGCGCCAAGCGCACCGCGATCGCCGGCATGCTGCAGGTCGCGAACTGGGAGCAGCTCGCGGCCAATCAGTCCTACTGGGACTCGCTCGGTGCGATCAATCCGCTGGGGCAGATGTGGTCGCTGTCGATCACCGAGCAGTTCTATCTGGTCTGGCCCGTCGTCCTGCTCATCGTGTGGCTGCTCACGCGTCATCGCTCGGCGGCGCTGATCACGACATTGATCGTGCTCACCGTGGTGGCCGGCGCCGTCGCGCCGCTGCTCTTCGACGGCAGCAACAGCGACCGGCTGTATCTCGGCACCGACAGCCGCGCGGTCGCCTTCATCGCGGGGGCCGCGGCAGCGGCTGTCGTCGAGGCCTGGGAAGCGCGCGGCGGAGCGCAGGTGGCGCGCCGTCCACGGGTGGGCCTCACCCTCGCGTCTCTCGCGCTCTTCGCGGTGCTCGTCGGCGCGAGCGTCGCGGTGCGCAGCTACCACGACGCGTGGATCTACCAGGGCGGCCTCGCCGGCGTCGCTGCCGTGGCCGCACTGCTGACGGCGACGCTCTGCCTGCCGGGCAATCTGCTGGCGCGGGTCTTCCACAACCGCTTCTTCGTCGAGGTCGGGAAGATGTCGTACGTCCTCTTCCTCTTCCATCTGCCCGTGTACTGGATGCTGCAGACGCTGAGCGGCGGCAGCGTGAGCGGCTGGGCGATGTTCGCCATCGGCGCCCCCGTGACGCTGGTCGTCTCGTGGCTCGTTCACCGGCTGATCACCGAGCCGATCCGCATCCGACCCTGGACCCGCGCGGGCGGCCTCACCGCCGCCTCGATCGCGTGCCTGGCGGTGGTGGCGACAGGCCTGTACCTGCCGTCGCTGCAGTCGCTGCCGGGAACGGCAGCCGAGGCGGCGTCTCTGACGGCCGGTGCGAGCGCGCCCGCGCCGGTTCCCACCCTGCGGCCCGGCATCGCCGGCGGAGCGCCCCGGGCCGTGTTCGTCGGGGACTCGATGGCCGTCGACTGGGCGGCCGCCCTCAAGGCGAATGCGCCCGGCGCGATCACGACCCAGGACGAGGCATACGGAGGCTGCGGCATCTTGGACTCCGATGAAGTGATGACGGCTCAGGGGTGGACGCAGAACAAGGCCGACAACAAGCGGGCATGCTGGCCCTGGCAGGACAACCTGCGACTGCAGATCGCGAAGGGCGACGTCGACTTCGTCGTCGCGCACATCGGGTGGGATGCCGCGCAGCAGCGCATCGACGGCAACTGGATGCGCCCCTGCGACGCCGCCTGGCAGCAGCGCTACACCGAGAAGGTCGGTGCCCTGTTGAGCATCGTCCGCGGGGCGAAGCACCCCGCGACGGTGCTGCTCGCGACGGACCAGATCAACACGGTGGTCGTCGGCGACAAGCGCCAGGTGCGCTGCTTCAACGCGGCGATCCGCAAGCCCGCGGCACAGGAGCCCGACGTGCGCCTGCTCGACTTCAACGCCTACATCTGCCCGAAGTCGGGCTGTCGCACGAAGACGCCCGACGGGCAGGCGCTGACCTCCGACGGGCTCCATCTCACGCCGGCAGGTGAGGCCGCCATCACGCCGTGGCTGCTGACTCAGCTGGCCGACGCGCAAGGGAGCCTGCCGGCGCAGGTCGACTCGGCGAAGCCGACGCCGACGCAGGTCGACTCGGCGGACTCGGCGCCGACGCTGGTCGACTCGGCGAAGCCGAATGGAGACCGAGAGCCCTAGCTCGCACGAGTGCGCGTACGCAGCCGCCCAACGCGTACGCGCAATCGTGCGTCGTGCGCGCCACCCCTAAGTCGGCACTGGGCGGGCAACGCACCCTAAAGCCCGACCCACTCCGAGACGCCGTCGCGGAACCGCTGCCGCTTCCAGATCGGCACCCGCTGCTTGATCAGCTCGACGAGCTCTGCGCACGCATCGAAGGCCTCGCGGCGGTGCGGCGCGGCGACCGCGGCCACCAGCGCGGTGTCGCCGATCTCGAGCGCCCCGACCCGGTGCACGGCCGCGACCCGCAGCCCCGTCGACGCGGCGACCTGGCGGCAGCACTCGGCGATGAACCGCTCGGCCTCGGGGTGCGCCTGGTACTCCAGCGCGCTCACCGAGCGGCCGCCGTCGTGGTCGCGCACGACGCCGCTGAAGCTCACGACCGCGCCGTTCACCGACGCGCGCACGAATGCCTCGACCGGCTCGACGGTGATGGGATCGGCGCTGATCCCTGCCAGCACCTCGGGTGAGGCATCCGTTCGCGCATCGGTCACCCTGCGACGATACGTCACGGCGGGTTATCGTGACCGAATGACGTCGATCGCGCTGGGGATGCCGCAGCTGCGGCGCGACCCCCGCGCGCTGCCGCCCACCGACGGCCGCCCCGACACCCCCGAGCTGATCGACCGCTTCGGCCGGGTCGCCCACGATCTGCGCGTCTCGATCACCTCGACCTGTTCGCTGCGCTGCACCTATTGCATGCCCGAGCAGGGCCTGCCCGAGATCGCGCGCGACGACCTGCTCACCGCCGACGAGATCGGCCGCGTCGTCGGTATCGCCGTGCGCGAGCTCGGCGTGCGCGAGGTGCGGTTCACGGGCGGCGAGCCGCTGATGCGCGCCGACCTCGCCGACATCATCGCCGCGAGCCGCGCTGCGGCCACCGGTGCCGACTTCTCGATCACCACGAACGGCATCGGCCTCGACCGCCGCCTGCCCGCCCTGCTCGCCGCGGGGCTCGACCGCGTGAACATCTCGCTCGACACGGTGAACCCTGAGCACTTCGCGAAGCTGACGCGGCGCGACCGGCTCGAGTCCGTGCTTGCCGGCATCCGCGCCGCGAAAAACGCGGGGATCTCGCCCCTCAAGCTCAACGCGGTGATGATGCGCGAGACGCTTGGCGACGCCCCCCAGCTGCTCGCCTGGGCGCTCGAGAACGGGGCGCAGCTGCGCTACATCGAGCAGATGCCGCTCGATGCCGACCACAACTGGGCCCGCAATCACATGGTGACTGCGGCCGAGCTCATCGCCGTGCTGAGCGAGCACTACGAGCTCACGCCCGTCGGCCGGCCCGACGACCCGTCGTCGCCCGCCGAGGAATGGCTCGTCGACGGCGGCCCCGCCACCCTCGGCATCATCGCGTCGGTCACGCGCACCTTCTGCGAGTCCTGCGACCGCACCCGCCTCACCGCAGAGGGCACCGTGCGCTCGTGCCTGTTCGGCGACGACGAGACCGATCTGCGCGGCTTGCTGCGCGCGGGCGGCACCGATGATGAGCTGGCGGATGCCTGGCGAGCCGCCATGTGGAACAAGCAGGCCGGGCACGGCATCTCGCTGCCCGAGTTCGCGCCGCCGGTGCGTTCGATGGGGGCGATCGGTGGCTGAACTCACCATCAGGTACTTCGCGGCGGCGGCCGAGGCGACCGGCGTCGAGAGCGAGGCGCTCGCCGTAGAGCCCGCGACGCTCGGCACCCTGCAGGACGCGCTCGTCGAGCGCTACGGCGAGCCGATGCGGCGCATCCTGCGCTCCGGCTCGTTCCTCGTCGGCGGCATCGTGCGCCGCGACCGCGCGACGGCGCTGTCGGGCACGGTCGACGTGCTGCCGCCCTTCGCCGGCGGCTGACCCCGCCCGCCGGTCAAGTAGCTCGCTCTGCGCCGCGCCCGCTGGTCGAGTAGGTCGCTCTGCGCCGCGCCCTGCCGGTCGAGTAGGTCGCTCTGCGACCGTATCGAGACCCCACCCCGCCCGTCGGCCTGGCCGAACCGAGCCGAAACGCGCCAACATCCTCTTCGGTAAAGATATGGACACAGCGTTCATTTTGTGCTTATATGAACACAGCGTTCATTTTCCAATCACACCCGAAAGGCACATCATGACCGACACCACCACCCCTCGCGTCGCCCTCGTCACCGGCGGCTCCGGCGGCATCGGCAAGGCCGTCGTCGAGAAGCTCGCCGCAGACGGCTTCGCCGTCGCCGTGCACTACGCCGGCAACCAGGCCAAGGCCGACGCCCTCGTCGAGCAGATCACCGCGAACGGCGGTCGCGCGATCGCAGTGGGCGGCGACGTCGCCGACGAGATCGCAATGAAGGAGGCCTTCGACGCGACCGAGACCGCGTTCGGCGGCATCGACGTCGTCGTGAACACCGCCGGCATCATGCTGCTCAGCCCGATCGCGACGCTCGACTTCGCCGAGCTGGACCGGATGCACCGCACCAACATCCGCGGCGCCTTCGTCGTCTCCCAGCTCGCCGCCAACAGGCTGCGCGCCGGGGGTGCCCTGATCAACTTCTCGACCTCGGTCACGCGCACCCAGTTCCCGACGTACGGCGCCTACGTCGCCAGCAAGGCGGCCGTCGAGAGCATCACGATGATCCTCGCCCGCGAGTTGCGCGGCAAGGACATCACTGTCAACGCCGTGGCGCCCGGGCCCACCGCGACCCCGCTGTTCCTGAACGGCAAGGACGACGCCGCTATCCAGGGCCTCGCGAAGGCGGTTCCGCTCGAGCGCCTCGGTCAGCCGGAGGACATCGCAGAGACCGTCGCGTTCCTCGCGGGGCCGGCGCGCTGGGTGAACGGGCAGGTCATCTTCACCAACGGCGGCCTGGCCTAGGCATCCGCCGCCCCGACGCGCTGGCAGCACATACGCAACGAGAGACAAGGAAGACAGCAATGAGCAACATCATCGTCATCACGGGCGCGTCGAGCGGCTTCGGCGCGCTCACCGCGCGCGCCCTCGCGCAGGCGGGCAACACCGTCTATGCGGGCATGCGCGAGACGGCCGGGCGCAACGCGCCGCAGGTCAAGGCCGCGGCGGACTTCGCGGCAGCGAACGGCGTCGACCTGCGCGCCATCGAGATGGACGTCAACTCGCAGGACTCCGTCGACGCCGCCATCGCGCAGATCGAGAGCGAGCACGGCCGCATCGACGTCCTCGTCCACAACGCCGGCCACATGGTCGTCGGCCCCGCCGAGGCGTTCACCCCCGAGCAGCTCGCCGAGCTGTACAACGTGAACGTGCTGTCCACGCAGCGGGTGAACCGCGCCGCCCTGCCGGGCATGCGCCGGCGCGGGGCAGGCCTCGTGCTCTGGGTCTCGAGCAGCAGCGTCAAGGGCGGCACGCCCCCGTATCTGGCGCCCTACTTCGCGGCCAAGGCCGCCATGGACTCGCTCGCGGTGTCCTACGCGGCCGAGCTCGCCCGCTGGGGGGTCGAGACCTCGATCGTCGTTCCCGGCTCGTTCACGAGCGGCACCAACCACTTCGCGCACTCCGGCCGCCCGAGCGACACGGCGACCGAGGCCGAGTACGAGGCGAAGTATGCCGGCCTGATGGACCAGGTCGCCGAGAAGCTCGCCGCGCTCGCGCCCGAGGGCGCCGACGCCTCGCTCGTGTCGGACGAGATCGCCCGCATCGTCGCGCTGCCGGCAGGGCAGCGGCCGTATCGGGTGCACATCGACCCCGCGAACGACGGCTCGGAAGAGGTCTCGGAGCTCGCCGATCGCATCCGCCGCGAGTTCCTCACCCGCGTCGGCCTCGACGACCTCGTGACCGGGGCTGGGCGATGAGCGAGCGGCAGCTGCCCGCGGCGATCCACACGTTCATCGACGCGACCAATCGAGGCGATACGGATGCCTTCGCGGCGGCCTTCACCGAGGACGCGCACCTCAACGACTGGGGTCGCGACTTCACCGGCCGCGATGGCGTGCTCTCGTGGAACCGCACCGACAACATCGGCGTCAACGCGCACTTCGAGCTCGTCGACGTGGCTCCCGCTGAGCACCCCGACAGCTACCTGGTGACGCTGACCGTGAGCGGCGACGGGTATAACGGGACGGGGCCGATGACGTTCACGCTGCGCGACGGCCTGATCGCCGAGCTGCTGATCAGCTGACGCCCACGATGAGCCGGACGAAGATGAGCCAGACGAAAGAGAACGACGTGCCCGCAGAGACCCGCGCCGAACCGCCGGCGACACCCCGCCGCGGCCGCGGCCGCCGGCCCGCCGACGAGGTCAGGGCCGACGTGCTGCGCACCGTGGGCGAGCTGCTGCTTCGCGAGGGCATGGCGGCGGTCACCTTCGACGGCATCGCCCGCGCCTCGGGCGTCAGCAAGACGACGATCTACAAGTGGTGGCCGTCGGCGGGGGCGCTCGCCCTCGACGGCTACTTCCACGCGGTCGAGCCCATGCTGGCCTTCGAAGACACGGGGGACATCCGCGCCGATCTGACCCATCAACTGCATTCGTTCGCCCGTGTGATGACGCAGACCGCCGGCGGCCGGGTGCTCACCGAGATCATCGGCCGCGCCCAGAGCGACGCCGACCTCGCCCGGGCGTACCGCGAGCTGTACTCCTCAGAGCGGCGGCGCCTCGCGGTCGCGCGCATGCAGAAGGCGGTCGAGGCGGGCCAGATCCGGGGCGATGTCGACCTGCAGGTGCTCGTCGACCAGCTCTGGGGCGCGGTCTACCACCGGTTGCTCATTCCCGACGAGCCCGTCACCGAGGCGTTCGTCGACGCGTTGATCGACAACCTGCTGCGCGGCATCCAATAGCCCCGCCCCGCTGGTCGAGTAGCTCGCGCGGAGCCCTGCCCGCTGGTCGAGTAGCTCGCGCTGCGCCTCACCCCGCTGGTCGAGTAGCTCGCGCTGCGCCGCGCCCCGCTGGTCGAGTAGCTCGCTCTGTGCCGCGCCCGCTGGTCGAGTAGGTCGCTCTGCGACCGTATCGAGACCCCGTCAGTAGCGAGGAACCGACGCATCGACCTCGCGCGACCACGCGTCGATGCCGCCGGCGAGCGAGGTGACCGACTCGAAATCCAGCTGCCGCAGCTGGTCGCGCGCGATCGCAGAGCGATACCCCGAGTGGCAGTAGACGACGGTGGGCGCAGCAGGGTCGAGCTCGCTCCAGCGCGCGACGAGCTGCCGCGACGGAATCAGCACTGCGCCAGGCAGCGACGCGAGGTCGGCCTCCCACGGCTCGCGCACATCGACGAGCTGGATCGCCTCGCCGGCGGCGCGCAGTGCGGCGAGCGCCTCCGCCGAGATCTCGTCGGGGGTCTGGTCTGCAGGGGGAGTCATGGCTGTGGCATCCGTTTCTTCTCGGGCGGCGACGCCGCAAAAAGCTTCGTAATCGATGAGCCCGGTCACCGGCATTCGCTCAGGGTCGCGCGCATACGCGAGCTCGCGGAAGCCGCCGTCGCGCGCGTCGTACGCGACCACGCGCCCGAGCAGCGGCTCGCCGATGCCGGTGATGAGCTTGACGGCCTCGCTCACGAGCAGGCCGCCGACCACCGTGCACACCGATGGCAGCACGCCCGCCTCGGCGCACGACGGCACGGTGCCGGGCTCGGGCGGCACGGGGAACAGGTCGCGATACGTGGGCCCCCGATCAGACCACGAGACGCCGAGCTGGCCGCCGAACTGGTGCACCGCGCCCCACACCGAGGGGATGCCGCTCAGCGTCGCGGCGTCGTCGACGAGGTACCGCGTCGGGAAGTTGTCGCTGCCGTCGATGACGAGATCGTATGCACCGAACAGCTCGAGCGCGTTCGACGACGACAGCCGGTCGAGGTGCGCACGCACGCTCACCTCGGGGTTCAGCTCGCGCAGCCGGGCCGCGGCCCGGGCCGCCTTGGGTGCCCCGACGTCGAACGGCGCATACAGCGTCTGCCGGTGCAGGTTGGTCGCATCGACCACGTCGTCGTCGACGATGCCGATCGTGCCGACGCCCATCGCCGCGAGCTGCGGCAGCACCGCGCTGCCGAGACCGCCGGCGCCGATGACGAGCACGCGCGCCGCGCCGAGCGCCGCCTGGCCGCCCGAGCCGAAGCCGGGCAGCATCAGCTGACGGGAGTAGCGCGCGAGATCCGGCACCCCTCGATTCTCACACCGTGCGCGCACCCGGCGCCCCGGCGCATTACGCTCGCCTGAAATGCGCGATGTGATCGAACGGATGCTGGGGGCGTGGCGCTCGGGTGAGAGCGCCGGCCTCGCGACGGTCGTGCGCACCTTCCGCTCGGCGCCGCGCGAGCCGGGCGCCGCGATGCTCGTCACGGCCGACGGCTCGGTCATGGGCTCGGTCTCGGGCGGCTGCGTCGAAGGCGCCGTCTACGACCTGGCCCGCGAGGCGATCGCCGGCACCCCGCCCACCCTCGAGACCTTCGGCGTGAGCGACGACGACGCCTTCGCGGTGGGCCTGAGCTGCGGCGGCATCCTCGACGTCTTCATCGAGGCTCTCTCGCCGCGCACCTTCCCCGAGCTCGAGGCGCTCGCCGCAGACCTCGCCGATGACCGACCGGTCGCGCTCGCGACCGTTGTGGGGCATCCGGATGCCTCACGCGTCGGCGCCCACCTCGTGGTGCGCGCCGACGAGACGCTCGGCACGCTCGGCTCGCCCGTCGCCGACCTGCGCGTGGGCGACGATGCGCGCGGCATGCTCGCGCAGGGCGGCACGGGAGTCCTCGAGTGCGGGCCAGAGGGCGAGCGGCTCGGCAGCGGCATGCGCGTCTTCGTGCACAGCTTCGCGCCCGCCCCGCGCATGCTCGTCTTCGGTGCGACGGCGCACGCGGCGGCCCTCGCGCGGCAGGGCGCCTTCCTCGGCTTCCGGGTCACGGTGTGCGACGCGCGGCCGGTGTTCGCGACGGCCGAGCGCTTCCCCGGGGTCGAGGTCGTCGTCGATCGCCCCGATCGCTATCTCGCCGCGCAGCTCGCCGCCGGTGCCGTCGACGGCCGCACCGCGATCTGCGTGCTCACCCATGACCCGAAGTTCGACGTGCCGCTGCTCGAGGTCGCCCTGCGCGGCCCGCGGGTCGCGTACCTCGGCGCGATGGGGTCGCGCCGCACGCACGACGACCGCGCTCGGCGGCTGCGCGAGGCGGGAGTGACGGATGCCGAGCTGAAGCGGCTGCGCAGCCCGCTCGGCCTCGACCTCGGCGCGCGCACTCCTGAGGAGACCGCGGTGTCCATCGCCGCCGAGATCATCGCGGCGCGCTGGGGCGGCTCGGGCGCCGCGCTCGCCGAGGCCTCCGGCCCCATCCATCGCGCGAACGACCTCGCGTCGCCCTGGGCTCACGACTCGCGCACGATCTCCTCCGGCGCCTTGTCGGGCCGCAGCCCCCGCCACGACGGCTGACGCAGCCGGCCGTCGCGCGTCCATTCGGCGAACTCGACCTCGCCGACGAGATCGGGCCTCAGCCAGTGCGCGTCGCTCGCATCCGCGCGCGGCACATCGACGAGCGCGGGCGTCTTCCGTTCGCGCTTCTTGGCGAGCGCCGCCAGCTCGTCGAGCGTTCGGTCGGTGAATCCGGTGCCCACGCGCCCGACGTATGTGAGGCCGGCCTCGCTCGGAATCCCGAGCAGCAGCGACCCCACGGTTCCGGCCCGCCGCCCGTTGCCGGGGCGCCACCCGGCGACGACGACCTCCTGCGTGCGGTGCAGCTTGACCTTGATCCATGCCTCCGAGCGCTTTCCGACGCGGTAGGGCGCCTCGCGGTCCTTCACCATGACGCCTTCGAGGCGCAGCTCGCGCGCCCGGCCGAGCGCCTCGTCGACCGTGCCGTCGAACTCGGGCGGCACCAGGATGTCGCCTTCAGAGCGCACCGTGTCCTCCAGCATCCGCCGCCGCTCGTCATAGCCGTGCCCCGTGACCTCCTCGCCGTCCAGCTCGAGCAGGTCGAACAGCATGAACTTCACCGGCACGCCCTTGCGCACGCGCTCGACGTCGCCGGGCTTCGTCAGCCTCATGCGCTGCTGCAGCAGCCCGAAGTCGGGCAGCCCGCGCTTGTCGACGCCGATCACCTCGCCGTCGAGCACCGCGTCGTGGCCGCCCGTGCGCTCGGCGAGGTCGGCGAACTCGGGGTACGTCGTCGTGATGTCGATGCCGTTGCGGCTCACGAGCTTGGTCGTGCCGCCGCGCACATAGGCGAGCACGCGCACGCCGTCCCACTTCATCTCGACGGCCACGTTTTCCGCATGCGCGGACTTCTCGCTGCCGAGCGTTGCGAGCATGGGCCGGTACTCGCGTTTCGAAGCGGATGCCTTGCCTGACCCCTTCTTGGCAGGGGCCTTCTTGCCCGCTGGTCGAGTAGGTCGCTCTGCGACCGTATCGAGACCCTCTCCTGACGACGGGCTCTTCCCCCTCTTCCCCTGCTGATCCAGTTCCATCCGGTGAATCAGCCAGTTCTTCTCGTCGCCGCCCTGCTTGGTCTGAATCAGCGCCACCTTCACCGGCTCGCCGCCGAGGCCCCCGTCGCGCTGCCCGTGCAGTGTCGCGATCACCTCGTTGTCGCGGAACTTCTCGAACTCGTATGTCCCGTGGTCCCAGATATCCACGTGGCCCGCGCCGTACTCGCCCTTCGGGATGTCGCCCGAGAACGAGCCGTACTCGATCGGGTGGTCCTCGACGTGCACCGCGAGGTGGTTCTTCTCTCCGGGCGCGGGCACGCCCTTCGGCAGCGCCCAGCTGACCAGCACGCCGTCGTGCTCGAGCCGGAAGTCGTAGTGCAGCCGCCGCGCGGCGTGCTTCTGGATCACGAACGACTTCCCGGCCCCCGGCCGCGGTGCCTTCTCGGGCACCGGTTCCGGCGTCTTCTTCGCATCGCGCATGCTGCGATAGGTCGCGAGCCTGTCCGCCTCCGCATCGTTCTGGGCGGGCGGGGCCAGCGGCTGCGCGGCATCCCCCCGCTTCTTTATCAGCCCCATGACCTCGTGCAGCTCGATCTGGCGCAGGCGACCAGAGGTGATCTCGCGCCAGGTGCGCGGCATCGCCACGAACGGCCGCGATCGGCCGCGCAGCGAGTACGGCGTGACGGTCGTCTTCGCGGCGTTGTTCTGACTCCAGTCGAGCATCACCTTGCCGCGCCGATCGACCTTCTTCATGGTCGAGATGACGAGGTCGGGGTGATCCGCCTCGAGCGAGCGGGCGAGCTCGTGAGCGAGTTGGTTGATCTGCTCTGAGGTCGAGTTCCCGTCGAGCGCGGCGTAGAGGTGGATGCCTTTGCTGCCACTTGTGACGGGAACGGAGTCGAGCCCCATGTCGTCGAGGATCGCCTTGACGAGCTTCGCCGCCTCGACGCACTCGGGCAGCCCGACGCCCTCACCGGGGTCGAGGTCGAGCACCATCCTGTCGGGATTGCCGCGCTCGCCGGCATCCGTGAATCTCCACTGCGGCACGTGCAGCTCGAGCGACGCGATCTGCGCCAGCCAGGTCAGCGTCGCGACGTCGTTCAGCAGCGGGTAGCTGTTGTCGTGGTCCTTGTGGTGGATCACCTGACGCGCCACCCAGTCGGGCGTCGAGTCGTCGAGGTCCTTCTGGAAGAACACCATGCCGGGCTTCTCGGCCGTGCCCACGCCGTTCACCCAGCGCTTGCGCGTCACGGGCCGGCCTGCGGCGTACGGCAGCAGGTAGGGCGCGACCTCGGTGTAGTACCTGATCACGTCGCCCTTCGTGGTCCCCGTCTCGGGGTACATCACCTTGTCGAGGTTGCTCAGCGTGAGGCGGTGACCCTCGACCTCAACGATCTGCTCATTCTTCTTCGCCACGTGCGGCAGGCTAAGGTCGCGCCCGCCTCGCCTCCAGGGGGTTGAAATCGAGCGGATGCCTGGGCCAGATGGATCTATGCGAGCTATCGGTAAGCGCTCGATCTCCTTCGGGCTCGTGAACGTGCCCGTGAAGATCTATACGGCCACGCAGGACCACGACATCGCCCTGCACCAGGTGCACGACAAAGACGGCGGGCGCATCCACTACGAGCGCCGCTGCGATATCTGCGGCAAGGTCATCCCGTTCGAGCACATCGACCACGCCTACGACGCGGGGGACCGCACGGTCGTGATCGACGACGACGACATGGAGGCGCTGCCAGAGGCGAGCCGCGACGACGTCGAGGTCATCGAGTTCGTGCCGTCTGAGCAGCTCGACCCGATCACCTTCGAGCGCAGCTACTACCTCGAGCCCGAGAAGGGCGGCGTGAAGGCATACGTGCTGCTGCGCCGGACGCTCGAGCGCACCGACCGCACGGCGATCGTGCGATTCGCGCTGCGCAACAAGACCCATCTGGGTGCGCTGCGCGTGCACGACGACGGCGTGATGGTGCTGCAGTCGCTGCTGTGGGGTGACGAGGTGCGCGAGGCCGACTTCTCGGTGCTCGAGAAGCCGCCGCGCATCACCCCAAAGGAGCAGGAGCTCGCGGACTCGCTCGTGAAGAGCCTCGAGGCGGATTTCAACCCCGAGGACTACAAGGACGAGTACCAGGACGAGCTCAAGAAGCTCATCGACGCCAAGCTCGAACAGGGCGACACGGTCGACACCGCGGCCACCTTCGGCGAGGAAGCCGAGGACGAGGGCGGCGAGGAAGGCGGCGCCGAGGTCGTCGACCTGATGGAGGCGCTGCGCCGCAGCGTCGATCGCAAGCGGTCGGCGGGGTCGTCCGCGTCTTCCGGGTCGTCCGGCTCGCGCTCTTCCGGCAGCAGGCGCCGAAAGGCAAACTGACCGCGAGCAAAGGAGCCACACCATGCTGACATCCACGCACGCGTTCAGCGGCCTCGGCGTCGACGACCTCGATGCGGCCAAGCAGTTCTACGGCGGAAAGCTCGGTCTCACGATCGACGAGAACCCCGCTGGGCTCACGCTGCGACTGCCCGGCGGCACGCTGTTCGTCTACCAGTCGCCGAGCTTCACCCCTGCGGGCTACACGGTGCTGAACTTCGAGGTCGAGGACATCGACGTGGCTGCCGCAGAGCTCGCGGCGGCGGGCATCGAGCTCGAGCGCTACGAGGGCATGCCGCACAGCCACAACGGCGTCGTGCGCGGCAGAGAGGCCGGGCAGGGGCCCGACATCGGCTGGTTCCGGGACCCGAGCGGCAACATCCTGTCGATCCTGCAGGGCTGACCCCTCGCGGTGATCGCCCGCCCGACGACTGATGGGGCCAACGCGGTCAGGAGGGGTGGCTCCTGACCGCGTCGGCCCCAGTCAAGGGATGCGGTTACCGGCGGGGAGTGCCGGCAGTCCGCTCCTTCCGGCGCAGCAGAAGTGCGACTGCGCCGATCATCAGCAGGGCGAGCGCAGAGGCGAGCCCGGCGCTGATGTCTGTTCCGGTGGTGGCCAGGGCGCCCGCGGCCGAAGCGGCTGCCGGGGCAGCTGCCGCGTCGAGGGTGACCGGGGCGCTGGCAGCGACGGCGCCGGTGATCAGACCGGTCGTCTCGGAGCCGCCGTTGCCGCCGTTCGCGCCATCGCCGGGGTTGGTGCCGTCGCCGGGGTTGGTGCCGTCGCCGGGGTTGGTGCCGTCGCCGGGGTTGGTGCCGTCGCCGGGGTTGGTGCCGTCGCCGGGGTCGGTGCCGTCGCCGGGGTCGGTTCCGTCGCCGGGGTCGGTTCCGTCGCCCGGGTCGGTTGCGGCCGGGTCGGTGTCACCGAGCACGTCGGTGAGCACGGGGTCCAGCAGCCCGGACTGGGCGGTGACATCCGAGCTCACGACGTCGAGCAGGCCGCCCACCGGGTCGTCCGACTGAAGCGCGTCAGCGGCATCGGCGAGGGTCTGGTTCGCGCCGGCGAGGGTGTCGTCGACGGTCTGGACGGTGTCGGTCACGGCGTCGTCGAGCAGGCCGCCGGCGTCCGTGATGTCGCCGACCACGTCGCCGCCGGACTCGAGGTCCGTGAGGATGTCGTCGACGTTGCTCGCGGCGTCGCCGACGAGGCCGCCCTCGACGAGGGCGCCGTCACCGGCGACGTCGTTCAACGCGGAGTCGTCGCCGGTGACATCGGCGATCGGCGAGTCGTCGCCGGTGAGCGCGTCGAGCGGGCTGTCCGAACCGAGCAGCGGGTCGACGATCGGGTCGCCCACAACCTGGTCGAGCACCGTGCCCGGGTCGGTCAGGTCCTCGACGACATTGCCGTCGTCGGTGAGCTGGTCCACGATGTTGTCGTCGCCGAGCAGGCTGTCGACGAGGCCGTCGTCGAGGGCGCCCGTTATCGGCGCCGTGACGGCAGACGCGCCGCCTGCGGGAGCCGAGGTGCCGGAGTCGCCCAGCAGGTCCGCTGCCGCGTCGTCGACGAGCCCGGTGGAGTCGAGCGCGTCGGCGGTGTTGCTGCCGGCATCCGCCACAGTCTCGCTGAGATCGCCCGCGACGTCGCCGCCGGTGAGCAGGTCGTTCACGGTCTGTGCGCCGTCCGAGAGGGCATCGGCGACGAGGCCGTTGGCCACCTGGTCGGTGAGGTTGTCAGCGGCGTCCTGGCCGGTGGTGGTCAGGTCGTTCACGACGCCGTCCACGGTGGTGCCGAGGTCGGCCGCCACGGGCTCGCCCGAGGCGAGGTCGTCGATCACGGCATCGGTGTTCGTGGTGGCGTCGCCGACGAGGCCGCCCTCGACGAGCGTGCCGTCACCGGCGATGTCGTTCAGTCCCGAGTCCTGCCCGACGGCCGCGTCCACGATGTCCGACGTGGCGGTCGTGTCGGTCAGGCCGTCCACAGCACCGGTCACCGGCGCAAGGGTCGCAGGCAGCTCGCTGTCCGAACCGAGCACCGGGTCGAGCACATCGTCGCCCACGAGGGTGTCGACGGGGCTGTCGGAACCGGTCAGATCCTCGAGCGGCGTCGCATCCGTGCCGCCGAGCACGGCCGAGGTGACGTCGGTGAGCCCGGTGTCGGTGACGGGCGCGAGAACGGCCGTCAGGTCGTCGCCGGCCACCGTGTCGGTTCCAGGTGCCGAGCTCGTGTCGGTCGTCGCACCGAGGGTGTCGGCGAGAACGTCGTCGGTGAGGCCACTCGAGTCGGTGGCATCCGCCGTGCCGGTGAGAGCGTCGTTCACGGTCGCGGCGAGGTCATCGCCGGTCGCGGCCGGGTCGCCGCCGAGCAGGTCGCCCGCCGTGGTGGCGACATTGTCGGTCGCCGTCGGGACGACGCCCGAGTCGCCGAGCAGCTGCGAGCTGTCGGTCTGCACGTCGTTCAGCGTGGTGTTCACATCGGCGACGGCTCCGTCGACCGTGTCGGTGAGGGCGCCTGCCACGTCCCCGCCCGAGGCGGCGGCGTGCAGCACTCCGTCGACGTTGGCCGCGGCATCCCCGACGGTGCCGCCGTCGACGACGCTCCCGTCCCCGGGAACGTCAGCGGCAGCCGAGTCGGACCCGACCAGCGCGTCGACGACCGTCGGGACCGCGGTCCCTGCGGTAGCGGCGTCGACGGCCGAGGCCACCGGGTCGAGAGCCGTGTTTGAGCCGACCAGGCTGTCGACCACCGTATCGCCGGCGATGGCGTCGACCGGGCCGTTGTTCGCCAGCAGAGACGAGACGAGCCCGGTGCCGGAGGTGTTCGAGGCGTCGGAAGTTGTTGAGGTGTCGGGGTCACCGGTGGCGGCATTCGCCGCTGCGGCCCCCGCGAGGGTCAGACCCCCGAGGGCGACTGCGAACCACAGCGCCCTGACGGCATTGGTTTTCATTGGAGAAGCTCCTTGACTGGGTAGGAGGGATCGCCCGCACGCGGGCGGTCCTGCGGATGCGTCTGTCCGCCACGCGCTCGCCGCAACGGCGAACGGGCAGACTGCGCCCTACCTAGTCAGGAGACGAGTCGTTCTCGAAGACGGGGGATGCCGGCAGTGCATCTCCGTCGACGAGGGAAGAGAACCCCGCAAGCGCTGCGGGGAAGAAGAAGTCGCCGATCGTGCCGGCGAGTGCGGTGGTGCCCGAGCCGCCCGACCCGCTGGCCGACGTTCCCGCCGGTCCGCCTGCGGAGGCGAGCCCGGCGCCAGGCGCCAGAGGCGCGGGCGTGGGAGCGGTGCCGCCGAGCGGCGCCGAGTGGGCGGCGGCGAGCGCGGCACCGGCCGCGGCGAGATGCTGCTGGCCGGCCTCCGCGAAGGTGTGCAGCGCAGGCCCGAAGGGTGCGCCCGCGTTGGTCGCTGCGCCGACGGCCTCGAGAGGGGCGGCGACGGAGCTGGAATCCGAATCGGCGACGGCGTGCGCGCTCGCCGACGCGTCGGGCGTGCCGATCGCACCTGGCGTGCCCGGAGCGACGCCGCCGGTCGTCGGCAGAGAGCCGGGCTCAGAGCTGTCGGAGCCGTCGGGCGTGAGGCTCGACGTGAGCGCGCCCGTGGTGTCGGTAACGGTCGTGTCGACGGTCTCGGCAACCGAGCCGACGGTGTTGTCGAGCCCGGATGCGGCAGGCGAAAGCACGGTTGAAACCGGGTTCTGACCAGCGATTCCGCTGACGACCCCGCCGACCACGGGCACCTGCTCGACGTCGGTGACGACGCTGTCGACGGTGCTCGGGACGCCGCCTACGAGGCTCCCCACGGGCTTCGCGGCGGCGAGCTGCGACACCGTGTTCGTGACGGGCTGCGTCACGTGGGTGACGGTGTTGACGACGGGTGCGGTCACCTGCTTGACCGGCGCCTGAACCGGTGCGGGAAGTGCGTTCACCGTCGTCGAGACCACCGTTGAGACCGTGGTGTTGACCGGCGTCGTGACCGCGGTGACGACTTTTCCGACGCCCCCGACGGTGCTGTCCGCCACGCCGGTGACGGCGCCGAGCGTCGAGCCGACGCCGCTCAGCGTCGAGCCGAGCAGAGAGTCGCCCGAACCTGCCGGCGCTTCGGCCGAGACGGTTTCGGCGTGCGCCTCAGATGGCGCCAGAACCTGCGAGAGGGCGAAGAGTCCGCCTCCGACGGCGGTCGCGATCAGCGCGCTGCGAATCGTGGCTTTGAGCCACGACGGCATGCGCCGATCCGAATCCATTACCGTCCCCCAGGGTAGAAATCCATCGTCAGGCTATCTGACAACTGACCGGGGCTCAATAGCGACCGCGAAACCTTTCCTCACTTTCGGCCCGTCGATGGGGGCCGGGGCGCCCTCCGCAGTATGTCGGGCGCCCAGTCGCGGCGAAATGTGGCGCTCAAGAGCGGTGAGTGTATAGTCACTCACATGCCCCGTCCTGTCCTCTCCTCCGCCGAGAGCCGCCGCCCACTCGTCGCGGCTGCGGCCATCGACGCGTTCGCGCGCGGCGGCTTCCATGCGACCACGGTGGCCGATGTCGCTCGCGGGGCGA
This sequence comes from Gryllotalpicola kribbensis, assembly GCF_039538245.1. Lineage (NCBI taxonomy): Bacteria > Bacillati > Actinomycetota > Actinomycetes > Micrococcales > Microbacteriaceae > Gryllotalpicola > Gryllotalpicola kribbensis. Next base: position 23,267 of record NZ_BAABBX010000001.1, on the reverse strand, counting down.
AGATCTCGTCGGCCTACGTGTTCAAGTTGTTCTCGGGTAAGAACGCGGTGTTCGTCGCGGCCCTCGAGCGGTGTTTCGACGAGATCCTCGCCGCGCTCGAGCGCGGCGCCGACGCGGCCGAAGAGCAGTCAGCCGACGCGGTGCTGGATGCGATGGGCGCCGCCTACGCTCAGCTCATCGCCGACCGCCGGCTACTGCTGCTGCAGGTCCATGCGCAGTCCGTCGCGGATGTGCCCGAGATCGGCGCCGCACTGCGGGCCGGTCTCGCCCGCGTCACCTCCTTCGCGAAGACCCGCTCGGGCGCGACCGACGATGAGGTGCAGCGCTTCATGGCGTTCGGGCAGCTGTGCCACCTGATCGTGACGGCGCAGATCTGGGACCTGCCCGATGACTGGGCCAAGACCCTGACCCACGGAGTCCGCCACCCTGGCTGAGTCCGCGCCGCTCGGTGAGGAGCACGCCGATCGCGCTTCCCGTCGAAGTGAGTGACCGATCACTCTCATCAGTGAAAGGACTGTACTATGACTGCACCCGAACTGCTCATCACCGGCGTCACGGGCACGACCGGTGGTGCCACGGCCGCGGCGCTCTCCGCCCGGGGCGTGAGGTACCGCGCCGTCACGCGCCGCCCCGAACTGATCACCGACCCCGCTGCAGAGGCCGTTGCCGCGGAGTTCGATGACGCCGAGACGCTGCGCCGCGCCCTTGGCGGGGTCCGCGCCGCCTATCTCGTGAGTCCCTCGACGGAGAAGGCCGAAGCCCAGCAGCGCCGATTCATCGACGTGGCCAGGGCTGTCGGCGTGGAGCACATCGTGCTGCTCTCGCAGTTCGCGGCGCGCGCCGACTCTCCCGTGCGCTTCCTGCGCTATCACGCCGCCGTCGAGGAGCATCTGAGCGCCAGTGGCATCGGCGGCACCTCGCTGCGACCCAATCTGTTCATGCAGGGGCTGCTTGCCATGGCGGTGCCCATCGCCGTCGACGGCACGCTGCCTGCGCCGATCGGCGATGCTGCGGTCAGCGTCATCGACGCCAGGGACATCGGCGAGGTCGCGGCGGAAGCCCTCACGGCGACCGAGCCCCTCGGAACGCTCACCCTCACGGGTCCGGAGGCGCTGGGGCATGCAGCGATCGCCGCGGCGCTGACGCGGGCACTGGGCCGGCCGGTGCGCTTCATCGATGTGGCGCCCGACGCGTTCGCCGCGGCGCTGGCCGGGGTGGTGCCGGCCTGGCAACTCGACGGCCTCGTCGAGGACTATGCGCACTACGCGGCGGGCGAGGCGCGGGCTGTCACGACGGCCGTGCCCGACGTGCTCGGGCGGCCCGCCCGCGACATCGACGCCTTTGCGCGCGACTACGCCGCTGCGTTCCAGGCGGCCGGCACGAAGCGCTCCGCCTAGCTCATCCGGATGCCTCGCCGAGCAGGCGCGCGAGCTCCTGCAGTGCCTCGGGTGCCATGCTGCTGATCGCCTCTGGCGGCGTCTCGTGCACGCGCTGGGCGCGCGCGGCGACATTCGCGCCGGCCTCCGTGAGTGTCACCACTTTCACGCGCCCGTCGGATGCGTCGGGTTCGAGCGTCACGAGTTCCTTGGCGAGCAGTGGTTTGACCAGGCCCGTGACGTAGGACTTGTCGCAGCCGAGCTCGTCGGCGAGTACGCGCATCGGCTGTGGCCCGCCCGTGAGCAGCGCGCGCAGGGCACGCACCGGTCCCGCCGTGAGGCCGACTTCGTTCATGAAGCGGTGCTCGGCCCCCACGATGTCGGGGGAGGCGATCAGCTCCCGCATCCGGCGCCATGCGGTGCGGGCTGCGTCGGCTGTCGAATCGGTGCCCTGGGGCATGCCCTCAGCTTACGGTCGCCCCATATGGTTGACAGACTCAACTGGTTCCATAGACTGGACCGCATGCCTAATGAGAATGATTCTCAACGAGTCGTGGTCGCAGTCGTCTATGTCGCGGCGATGTTCATGTCGGTGCTCGACACGACGATCGTCACGGTCGCGTTGCCGGCGATCGCGCGCGACTTCGACGTGTCGGCCGCCTCGGTCGGCGCAGTGTCCATCGCGTACCTGCTCGCCTTGACCGTGTTCATCCCGGTTTCCGGTTGGCTCGGCGATCGCATCGGAGGCAAGCGGGCGCTGCTCGGTGCGATCGGCTTGTTCACGCTCGGTTCGGCCCTGTGCGGGTGCGCCGGCTCCCTCCCGATGCTGGTGGCCCTCAGTGCGCTGCAGGGCGTCGGCGGCGCCGTGATGCTGCCCGTCGGGCTGGCGATGCTGTTCCGCGCCTACCCGCCCGCCGAGCGCGTGCGGCTCTCGGGCACGTTGGCTCTGGTCACCGCGATCGGACCCGCTCTCGGACCGCTTCTCGGCGGCGTCTTCACCAGCTACGCCACCTGGCGGCTGGTGTTCTTCGTGAATGTGCCGATCGGGCTGGCCGCGCTCGTCTGGGGCGCGCTGCGCCTCGACGCGCACATGCAGCCGCGCCCCGGTCGCCTCGATCTCGCGGGTCTCGTCCTGTCTGCCGTGGGCCTCGGGGCGCTGATGACCGGCGTGGCCGAAGGTGCGAGCCTCGGCTGGGGGAGCCCGCTCGTCCTCACCGCCGTGCTCGCAGGCGTACTGATGCTCGTGGCGCTCGTCTTCGTGGAGCTGCGGGTGGCGCATCCGCTCATCGACATGCGGATGTTCCGCAACCGGCTCTTCACTGTCGCCACCGCGCTCTACGGTCTTGCCTCCGTCGCATACATCGGGGCTCTCTATCTCGTCGCCGTCTTCCTGCAGGAGGGCCTCGGTGTCTCAGCCCTCGTCTCGGGGCTGACCAGCATCGGCTCCGCGGTCGGTGTCGTGCTCGGCGGTCAGCTGGTCAGCAGGGTCTTGTATGCCCGCGTCGGCCCGCGGCGCCTGACGGCTGCCGGGCTGGTCCTGATCGCACTCAGCCTCGCCCTCATGGCTCGCATCACCGCAGCCGACCAGCTGTGGTGGGCGCGTCTCGACCTCTTCGTGCTCGGCCTCGGTGTTGCCGCCGTGTTCATCCCGTCGCAGGCCATCTCCATGGCGACGATCTCGAGGGCGGACACCGGCAGGGCCTCACCCGTCTTCAACGCGGGCAAGCAGCTCGGCAGCGCCGTCGGCGTAGCGCTGCTGTCGACGGTCGTCGGCTCGCTCATCGGCTCGCGACCGGGGGCCGCCGCGTCGGCTGACCTGTTCCCGTACCACGTCGCGTTCCTGACTGCGGCCGCCGTGGCACTGGCCGCGGTAGCGGTCGCACTCGTGATCAGAGACGCCGATGCTGCAGCGACGATGAGCCGGCCGATGCGCCCTACCCCAGTAGCGCGACCGCGGCTCCTGAGGCGATGAGTAGCAGCAGGTAGCCCACGCTGTGCGCTGTCTCGGGAATCCGTGGCGGTCGGCGCCGCAGCAGCAGGATCACGGGCATCGCGCCCGCGAGCAGCGCGGCCGCGGCGCGCATATCGACAGCGCCGACGAATCCGGTGGTGTGCGGTATGCCCGCGGGCGTGGACAGTGACAGGGCAACGGCCGGGACGACGATGGCCACGGTCAGCGGGTTCGCCAGCGACGTCGCCACCGACATCGCCTCTCCCGATCGGCGCATGAGCGGGACGGTCATGACGCTGCCGCCCACGCCGAGGAACGCGGCGACGGTCCCGATCGGGAAGCCGAGCCGGCTGCGCAGGCCGCGAGTGCCGCGCGCGTCGCCCCCTTCGGCGGCAGCGCGCTGCGGGCGGAAGAATCCGGGCCGTGCGAGCACGTCGACCACCGTCACGGCGAGGTAGGCGACGAAGCCCCAGCGCACGAGAGAGGCGGGAGCGAATCGGCCGGCCAACGTCCCGGCCGCACCGCCAGCGGCAAGCAGCACGAGCAGCGGAGCGCTCCTGCCCAGCCGCATGAGCACGTCGCGCCGGGTCGCGGCGGTCGCGAATCCGGCGTTGACCAGCATGACCACGGCCGAGGTCGCGGTCGCGGCATGGATCGCATCCCCGCCGAGCCCCGCGTCCACCGCCGTGATGACCGGCACGGTGACGAAACCGCCGCCGAAGCCGAAGAGCGCGGTCGTCACGCCGACGACGACCCCCACGGTGAGAAGCATGAAAAACGTCACGCTCCCAGCACAGCCGCGCGCGGCTTGACGCGCAGTCGAAGGTTCGGCAGAAACCTTCGCAACAGCGCCATACCCTGGAGCGATGCGGAACGTGTCCGTCGCCGATTACGACCATCTGGCCGTCGACGTGCTTCCGATCGGCACCGACTACCCGCCGGACCATCTGCTGGCCCGGCACGAGCACCGGCGCGCGCAGCTGCTCTATGGCGCGCGCGGCGTGATGCTGGTGGAGACCGACGACGGCGCGTGGACCGTCCCGGCCGACCGGGCCGTCCTCATTCCGCCACGCACCGCACACGAGGTCCGCATGCTCGGCGTGACCACCTGGAGCCTCTACATCGAGCCGCAGGCTGTGCCGTGGTGGCCCGCGTCGTGCACCGTCGTCGACGTCGGGCCGCTCCTTCGCGAACTGCTCCGCGCCGCGAACGAGCTCGAGGCGGACTATGACCTCGCGGGCCGCGACGGGGCGCTCGTCCAGCTCATCCTCCGCGAGCTCCAGACCGTCTCTCCGCTTCCCCTGGCGCTGACGCTCCCCTCGGGCGAGCCGCTCCGCGCGCTCTGCCGCAGCTACCTCGCAGACCCCGACGTGACGGTCACGAATGCGGAATGGGCGCGCCGGGCGGCAATGAGCGAGCGCACGCTCGACCGTCGCTTCGCGGAAGCCACCGGCATGAGCCCGGCGGCGTGGCGTGCCCGCGCCCGCCTTCTCGCCAGCCTGCCCCTGCTGCGCACCGGCACCGTGACGGAAGTCGCCGCCCGACTCGGCTACTCGTCACCCTCCGCATTCACCGCCCACTTCACGCGCCTGCTCGGCCGGCCGCCGTCGCGGTTCCGCGGCCCCGGCCGTCGCTGAGCGAGCCGATGCGCCTCGCTCGAGTGGGAAGGGAATAAGCGGATTCTCTGCCTGGTTCCATGCAAACGTATGGAAATGGGGCGGCGCAGGAACCGCCCACGGGACGAACGGAAGCGACGGCACATGTCCTCTTCAGCAATGCAGTTCGGGATCTTCTCGGTCAGTGACATCACCCCGGACCCGACCACGGGCGTCACCCCCAGCGAGGCCGAGCGCATCAAGGCGGCCATCGCGATCGCGAAGAAGACCGAAGAGGTCGGCATGGATGTCTACGCCATCGGCGAGCACCACAACCCGCCGTTCTTCTCGTCGTCGCCCACGACACTGCTCGCGGCGATCGCCGCGCAGACCGAGCGGCTGATCGTCTCGACCGCGACCACGCTGATCACGACGAACGACCCCGTGAAGATCGCCGAGGACTTCGCGATGCTGCAGCACGTCGCCGACGGTCGCGTCGACGTCATGCTCGGCCGCGGGAACACCGGGCCGGTGTACCCGTGGTTCGGCAAGGACATCCGCTCGGGCATCCAGCTCGCGATCGAGAACTACGCGCTCTTGCACCGCCTCTGGCGCGAGGACGTCGTCGACTGGGAAGGCCACTTCCGCACCCCGCTGCAGGGCTTCACCTCGACGCCCCGGCCGCTCGACGGCGTGCCGCCGTTCGTGTGGCACGGCTCGATCCGCAGCCCCGAGATCGCCGAGCAGGCCGCCTACTACGGCGACGGATTCTTCGCGAACCACATCTTCTGGCCGGCATCCCACACCCAGCGCATGATCGCGCTGTACCGCCAGCGCTTCGCGCACTACGGCCACGGCGACGAGAAGGACGCGATCGTCGGGCTCGGGGGCCAGATCTACCTGGCCAAGAACTCGCAGGACGCGAAGCGCGAGTTCCGCCCCTACTTCGACAACGCGCCGGTCTATGGCCACGGCCCGACCCTCGAGGAGTTCAGCGAGCAGACGCCGCTGGCCGTCGGCAGCCCGCAGGAGGTCATCGACAAGGTGCTCGGATTCCGTGAGTACGTCGGCGACTATCAGCGCCAGCTGTTCCTCATGGACCACGCCGGACTGCCGCTGTCTGCCGTCCTCAAGCAGCTCGACCTGCTCGGCGAAGAGGTCATTCCCGTGCTCCGGAAGGAGCTCGACGCGCGCCGTGCGCCGGGTGTGCCGGATGCGCCGAACCACGCCGCACTCGTCGAGGCGGCCGGCGGGGCCCGCGAGTTCCGCCCCGGCGCGAACCGCGGCGACAACCTCACCAACGGTTCTCCGTATCAGGACGCCGCGGTGCCGGTGGTCGAGTAGCTCGCGCAGCGACCGTATCCGCCGGGTCGAGTAGCGCGCAGCACGTATCGAGACCAGACCTTCTCCTCTTGAAAGGACTCCCCATGACAACCCGCAATCTCGCCGTCGTCGCCGCCGGTGTCGGCGCTCCGTCCTCGACGCGCATGCTCGCCGACCGCCTGTCGGCCGCGGCGATCGAGGCGCTGCGCGACGAGTTCGGAACCGATGTGCAGGCATCCGTCTTCGAATTGCGCGACACGGCCAAGGACGTGACCAACAACCTGGTGACCGGATTCCCCAGCCCGAAGCTCGCCGAGGTGATCGAGACCGTCGCAGCGGCCGACGGACTGATCATCGTGACGCCGGTCTTCAATGCGTCGTTCAACGGCCTCTTCAAGTCGTTCCTCGACGTCATCGAGCCGAGCGCCCTGACCGGCCTTCCGACGCTCATCGGAGCGACCGGCGGGTCGCCGCGCCACTCGCAGGTGCTCGACTACGCGATGCGCCCGGTCCTCACCTATATGCACGCCGACGTCCTGCCGACCGGCGTATACGCCGCGACCGAGGACTGGGCGGGGCAGGCGGATGCCTCGCTGCCGAGCCTGCCCGACCGGATCGCTCGCGCCGGCCGCGAGTTCGCGGCGCGCGTCGCGGTCACCGATCGCTCGAGCCGCATCGCGGACCCGTTCGCGCTGGACGGCTCGTTCTCGGTGACAGGCGGATTCTCCGCCGAGTAGCCCCCGCGCCGCCCCCGCTGGTCGACTCGGCGAAGCGCGGCGCCCCCGCTGGTCGACTCGGCGAAGCCGAATGGAGACCCGCGACACGCCGAGAAGCGCCGCTGTGGATGTGGAATCCGCAGCGGCGCTTCTCTGTGCATAACCGCCCGGAATGTCAGTGGTTCTGCGGATCCTGGATGTGGATGAAAGTGTGGGCAATCTGTGTTGAAGAGTGTGGAGAGAAAAATCCGGGAAACACCACATCTAGTGGCATGACATTCGTGTAATTCCGGATATATAGTGTTCCTACCGCAAACGCGGAAGAGGTCCTCTTGGCACCAAGAGTCCTCGGCACAGAGCTTCGATTCGAGGGGGCAACCATGGACTACGAGAGCAACGACACCGTCGGCGGTTACGCGGTTCCCGTCGACCCGATGGACCTGCTGCAGTGCGACAGCTGCCAGTAAGGCAACCAATCTTCGAAGAGCCCCGGTCGTAACGGCCGGGGCTCTTCTGTTTAAGCTGCGGAACGCTGCGCCGGGTGATCGATCCTCCGTCGGGCTCCTTCCTCAGAACCGCCCATCCGCGCCCGCAGCTCGCCCCGCGCGCCAGGCGATGAGCAGCACGACGGCGCCCGCGACGAGGGTCGCTGCTCCGGCGACGCGGAGTGCGGCATCCGCCCCGGTGATGAACGCGTCGACGATCTGGGCGTGGCTGCCGGGCGCGACGGCGAGTGCGGCGGCGAGGGTGTGCTGCCCTTGCGCGGCGGGTGGCAGCGCGGCGGAGAACACCGCGGTCAGCACGGTGCCGACGACGGCGACGCCGAGGGCGCTGCCGAGCTCGCGCGTGGCGGATTGCAGCCCGCCGCCGACGCCGGCTTGGTGCGCGGGCAGCGCCGAGGTGAGCTCCATCGTGAGCGTCGGCATCGCGAGCGCGAAGCCGCAGCCGACGAGGACGAGCCAGAGCGCGTAGACCGCATACGGCGCGTGCGTCGCCGACGACAGCCCGAACAGTCCGACGCCGATGAAGAGGAACGCGAACATCAGCGTGAGGGTGAGGCCGATGCGTCGTGCCAGTGCGGGTACGAAGCGCGCGCCGATCGCGAGGGGCAGCACCATCGGCAGGATCGCGAAGCCCGTGCCGAGCACCGAGAAGCCGCGCCCGTATTCGAGCAGCGATGCGTTCACGTAGAAGAGGCCGAAGCTGCCGAAGAAGGTGACGAACATGCCGAGGCTCGCCGCCGTGAGCAGCGGGATGCGGAACAGGCGGGGGTCGAGCAGCGGATGCCTGACCCGCAGCTCGACCAGGATCCACACCGCCCACACGACGGCGCTGAGTGCGAAGGCGCCGGCGACGAGGGTGCTGCCCCAGCCCTCTTCGGGGCCTTCGATGATGCCGATCAGCAGCGCGACGGTCGCGAGCACGAGCAGCGCCGTGCCGGCCGGGTCGAGCGAGCGCGGACTGCGATCGCTGCGCGAGACGCCCGCGAGCACCCAGATCGCGCAGGCGAGCGCGAGCGGTGAGATCACCCAGAACAGCAGCTGCCAGTGGCCGCTCTGCAGCAGCGCGCCGCCGCCGAGGTTGCCGAACAGGCCACCGAGGCCCGAGATCGCGCCCCAGACGGCGAGAGCTCCGCCGCGGCGCGGGGCCGCGGTCGCGTGCACGAGCACGCCGACGCAGTTGGGTAGAACCAGCGCGGCGCCCAGCCCGGTGACGACGCGTCCGGCGAGCAGGATGCCGATGCTCGGCGCCATCGCCGTGAGTGCGGCGCCGGCCGCGAACACGACGAGACCCGCCGCCAGGGCACCCTTGCGGCCGAAGCGGTCGCCGACCGCCCCGCCGGGAATCACGAGGCACGCGAAGACCAGCACATAGGCGTCGATGATCCACAGCAGCTGCGCTGCGCTCGGGTGGAGGGGACTTGCGGTGAGCATCGGCACGGCGAGGTTGATCGCGGCGACGAGGCCCATCACGAGGATCGTGCTGACGCACACCGCGGCGAGCACCAGCAGCTCGCGGCGACGCGCCCCCCGCTCGGTGGGGGCGGCCGGCGCGGTCAGGTCGGAGGCGGCCGTGGTCATGCCCGTTCCTCCGCGTGCTCGCCGCTGCCGGCGAGGCCGAGCCGCCAGTAGCCGGAGACGTCGAACTCGGTGCGCGCGAACCCTGCGCCCTGCAGGTGACGGCGCAGCGGTGCGACGATGCCGGCTTCGCCGGCGGCCCAGAGATAGGTGCGGCCGTCGCCGGCCGGTGCGGCGGCGGTGAGGGCGTCGACGAGCGGGGTGCTGCCGGTGCCCGCGATCCAGTGCAGGCTCAGCTTGGGGTGGCTGGGCAGCGGCCGGCGGCTCTCGGCGGGCCCTGCGACGAAGGCGTCGATGCGGGCGCCGGCTGGGGTCTCCTCGATCCAGCGCTCGAGGGCGGGCAGGGCGGTCTCGTCGGCACCGAGCACGTAGCGCTCGAAGCCGTTCGGGTAGATCGTGTAGCCGCGCGGGCCGAGGATGCCGAGACGGGATCCGTTGCGCGCGCCGATCGCCCAGCGCCCGGCCGGTCCGTGGTCGTGCAGCACGAAGTCGATCGTGAGCAGGCGCGTTTCGGCGTCGAATCCGCGCACGCTGTAGTCGCGGATCGCGAGCCGGGCGCCCTCCGGTGCGATCAGGCCGTGTTCACCGAGCGTCGGCATCTCGAGCCGGCCCGTGTCCTCCTGCGGGACGACGACCTTCACGTGCATGCCCGTGGCGAGCGGCACGAAGGGGAACTCGGGCTCGAGCTCGCCGCCGGCGAACACGAAGCGCCGCATCGTCGGCGACAGCGGCTCGCTGCTGATGACGCTGAGGGTGCGCAGCCTCGGCGGGTACGGGTGGCGGCTCGCCTCGCGAGTGGGGGTGGTGTTCATGGTCCTCCTGCGCGGTGTCACCGGCGTCCACAACGGGGCGCCGGCGACACCACGGGTGTCAGTGGGTGGTTCAGTCGGCGCTGTACGCGCCGGCGAGGATGTCCTCGACGAGGCCGGGGCCCGTGGGCTGCCAGCCGAGGCGCTCGCGGGTGAGCTCGCTGGATCCGGTCATGGTCTGGCCGAAGAAGTGCCCGACGACGCCGAAGTGTTCACCGGCGTCCGCGGGGTCGATCGAGGTGACCGGCAGGCCGAGCGCCTCGCCGAGCGCCTCGGCAATCGCCTTCGTCGAGATGCTCTGCTCGGCGACCGCGTGCATGCGGGTGCCGGCTGCGCCACTCTCGAGTCCGAGGCGGATGAGGCGGGCGGCATCCGTCACGTGCACGGCCGACCACTCCGCACTGCCGTTGCCGATATAGCCGGACACACCCTGCTTGCGTGCGGCGGCGGCCAGCCAGTTCACGAAGCCCCAGTCGCCGCGCCCGTGCACGGTGGGCGCGAACCGCACCGCAATAGAGCGGATGCCGCGCGAGACCGCCTCGAGGGCGAGGTTCTCGGTGCCCGCGCGGTCGGAGTCGGGGCCGACCGCGGGAGAGGCGTCCGTTTCGAGCACGGGCCGGCCGTCGACGATGCCGGAGAGGCCGTTGGAGATCACAAACGGCTTCGCCGAGCCGTCGAGCGCCTCGAGGATCGCCTCGACGGCGCTGAGCTGCACACGGTCGTTGCCCTCGGGGTCCGCCCAGTCATGCTTGTTGGCCAGATGGACGACGGCGTCGGCGTCGCGCGCACCCGCGCCGAAGACCGCCGGGGTGTCGAGGTCGCCGCGCAGCACGGCGGCGCCCTTCGCCTTGAGCTTCGACGCCCCGGCGTCGGAACGCGCGAGCCCGAGGACCTCGTGGCCGTTCTGCAGCAGCTCATCGACGGTGGCCGATCCGATCCAGCCGGTGGAACCTGTCACGAAGACGCGCATCGCGGTCTCCTTTCCGCCCTCTCGGGCATAACGTCGGCGGAACCGACTTTCGAGTCATGGTGTACCGAAACGCTAGCACATAACGGTTCACCGTGTCTCGTAATGTACGATCGAGTCGTCGGCGAGCTGCGTCGGCGAGGAGTCGGCAGAGGGGACGATATGGTCAGCGAGCACGGCAGGCCGGGCCGTCCGCGTAGTGAGGAGGCGCGCGCCGCCGTACTGCACGCCGTCGATGACCTCGTGGTCGAACTGGGCTATGGGGCCGTCACGTTGAAGGGCATCGCGGAACGCGCCGGCGTCTCCCGCCAGACCGTCTACCGGTGGTGGTCGACGAAGGCCGAGATCCTGCTCGAGGCCAGCGCGATCGACGCGCGGAAGGAGCTCTCGGTGGCGGCGCACGACGACCCGGTGGATGACCTCGCGGCCTACGTCGAGGCGCTGATCGGCTTCCTCTCGCGTTCAGACGCCGGCGCGGCGTACCGCGCGCTGATCGGCGAGGCACAGCACGACAAGGCTGTCGGAGAGCTCCTCGCGGACGCGGACGTGCTCGGCGAGAGTGCCGAGCTGGTCATCATGCGCGCGATCCCCGAAGCTGATAGGAAGCTGCCTATGGCGCAGGCGACGGCGCTGCTGGTCGGTCCTGTGTTCTTCTGGGTCCTCAGCGGCCGCGAGTCTCGTGACCTCGACGCGCGCGAACTGGTGCGCGAGTTCCTGCGCATCGCGGCAGACATCCCTGTCGGCTGACGCGCCCCCGCTCGCCACTGACGCGCCCCCGCTCGCCACTGACGCGCCCCCGCTCGCCACTGTCGCGCTATGTGGCCCTTATCAATCTCGCGGTGGTCGGCGCGGCGACCGGGCCGATCATCTGTTGCATCGAGCTCGGTTGCCTCGCGTACTTTCGCCGGTAGCCCTCGTCGATCCGGGTATTGGCGCCCTGAACCGGTTCGAGGGTGACGGGGTATTCCACTGTGCCGACGCGCACGCGAGCGCCGCTCGCGAGTGCGTGCCGATACCAGGCCGCCGTGCTGCCGTATGCCGAGCGGACGAAGAGCTCGCCGTCGGACTCCACCACCCAGATCGGCACCCATCTGCGCGGCGTGCCGTCGGCGTGGGGAGTGGTGATGAGTATTTCTTCGGTGGCGCCGATGGTCGCCACTTCGGCGGTTGTCCAGGTCATTCCCGTGTCTCCGTGATCTCGTCAGTACCAGGAAGGCTTGGGGCCGTTGGTGCCGGGCTTGTTGACACCGATCGAGGCACGCATCTCGCGAGTAGGGTCGCGCACGAGCTGGACCACGAGGTCTGCGACGCTCTTGCGGGAGACTTCGGTGCCCTTGAACGGCTCTCCCTTCTGCGTGAGCTCGTAGTCGACCTCGTCTTTGTTGGTCAACCAGGCTGGCCGCACGATCGTGTAGTCGAGATCGGATGCTTCGATGACGGCGGCCGCGGCCGCGTAGGTCTCGAGATAGCCGCCGTTGAGCATCGAGTGGTTCCATGCCCCGAATGCGCCGGGAACCTCGTCATAGATTCCCAAGGTTGAGATCCAGATGAGCCTGGTGACCCCGGCGGCGTCCAGGGCGGAGACGACGGTCCGCGCCTGGGCCTCGATGTCGGACCCGCCGAGGTTGGCGTAGACGACGTCCTGCCCGCGCACTGTCTGCGTCAGCAGACTTTCGTCGAGCACGTCACCGACGGTCACGCTCACCTGCTCGTTCGCGAGATCCGAGACCTTCTTCGGATGCCGGAGGTAGAGCGTCAATTCGTCCATCCCGCTTCCGAGCAATTGCCGGATCGCGAGCTTCGCGATCTGCCCTCCGGCGCCGAGCACTGCGATCTTCGTCATTGTCTTACCCCTCTTCTATGCGGCGCCTCGCCCACGTTGAGCGATGGCGGGCACTTGTTCTCAGTTCCTGTTCTGGATGCCCGTGAGGAAACCTGCGATGAACACGTCAAGGGGGCGGGTGTCACGGGCGAGCTTGGCGCGCAGCACTGCGCCCTCCCATCCGATCCAAAAGAACGCGGCGAGCCGCTCGCAGTCGGTGCCGGGCGGCAAGGAGCCGTCGCGCACCGCCAATTCAAGGCACGCGGCGAGCCGACGTTCCCAATCGCTGAGAACATCCTCGAGGGCACCGCGAAAGTCGGCAGCAAGCGTTGCGACTTCCTGGCCGAGGTTCCCGACGAGGCACCCTCGCTCGAAGTCGTACTTCGCCATGCCGGTCTTCGCGTCCTCGACGAAGCGAGCCACACGCTCAAGCGGCGGCTGATCTTCCTCCAACAGCCAGTGATCGAGCTTTCGTGCGAAGTAGTCGGCATATCGCCGCAGCACCTCGAGGCCAAACGCGTCCTTGCTCTCGAAGTAGTGGTAGAACGAGCCCTTCGGCACGCCCACGCGCTTGAGCACTGTCTCAATGCCGGTTGACCCCAACCCCTGCGCGGTCAGGAGCTCCACGCCGCACCGCAGCAGCATCTCGCGCGTGTCCCCATGCTCGCGCGGAATCTTCGGTGGGCGCCCGCGGCGCCGGACAGTCGCGGCTTCGGTCATGCGCCTAATTTAGACCGATCGTCTCTAAATGTCTATGCACGCCCGCACCGCGCTGTCGTGCACCTGTGTGATGTAGGACTTGTCGCAGCCCAGCTCCTCGGCGAGCGAGCGCATCGGCTACGGAACTCTCGCGACCAGCGCCCGGAGGGGCGCGCACCAGCCCTGCCGTGAGCTCGACCTCGCGCATGAAGCGAATGTGCGCACCGTTAGGCTTTTCGGGTGCCGATCAATCCCGACATCGTGGGCCGTGCGCTCGAGCCGACGGCGCCCTATCTGGTGGGCCGCGAGAAGATCCGTGAGTTCTCCCGTGCCGTCTTCGCGACGAACCCGATCAACCTCGATCCGGCTGCGGCCCAGGCCGCCGGCTATCGTGATGTCGTCGCGCCGCCGACGTTCCCCATCGTGATCCAGCAGCTCACGCTCGACCGACTGCTCGCCGAACCCGACGCCGGCATCGACTTCAGCCGCGTCGTCCACGGCGACCAGCGCTTCAGCTACACGCGCCCGATCGTCGCGGGCGACGAGCTCACGGGCCGGCTGACGGTGACGGGTGTGAAGACACTGGCGGGCAATTCGATGGTCACGGCCGAGACCGTGGTGGCGGATGCCTCGGGGGAGCGCGTCGTCACGGCCATCTCGACCCTTGTCGTGCGAGCGGAGGACTGACATGACCGGCAGCACCGACCTCGGCACCCTTGCCGTCGGCGACGTCGTCGCCGAAGCCGCCTTCCCGCTGACGCGCGACTCGCTCGTGCGCTACGCCGGCGCCTCGGGCGACTTCAACCCGATCCACTACCGCGACGACGTGGCGGTCTCGGTCGGGCTGCCCGGCGTGCTCGCCCACGGCATGCTCACGATGGGCCTCGCCGTCCAGCCCGTCTCCGACTGGGTCGGCGATCCCGGCCGCATCCTCGACTACCAGGTGCGCTTCACGCGCCCCGTCGTCGTCGACCCCGAGTCAGGCGCCGAGGTCCTCGTCGTGGCCAAGGTCGGCAAGCTCGACACCGAGGCCGGGCAGGCGCGCATCGACCTGACCGTGACGGTCGGCGAGCAGACGGTGCTCGGCAAGGCCCAGGCCCTCGTCCGCCTGTGAGCGAGCAGGCGGCACCGACCCCCGGCGCGATCCCGGCGCTGTCCGCATTGACGACGCTGCGCGTCGGGGGCGCCTCCGAGGCGTACTTCGCGCCGGCGAGCGAGAGCGAGCTGGTCGAGACGGCTCGCGAGCTCTGGTCGCAGGACGAGCCGTGGCTGATCCTCGGCGGCGGCTCCAACACGGTTGCGCCCGACGATGGCTTCCCCGGAACCGTGCTGCACGTCGCGACCCGCGGAATCGACCGGATCGAAGCGCCCGAGGGCGAGGTGCGGCTGCGTGTCCAGGCCGGCGAGCCGTGGGACGAGGTCGTCGCCCACGCGGTCGCGAACGGCTGGGCGGGCATCGAGGCGCTCAGCGGCATCCCCGGCTCGACGGGCGCGGTTCCCGTGCAGAACGTCGGTGCCTACGGGCAGGAGGTCGGCTCAGCGCTCGTCGCCGTCGACGTGCTCGACGCCGAGTCGCTCGAGGTGCGCCGGCTTGCGGCATCCGATCTGAAACTCGGCTACCGCGATTCGATCTTCAAGCACGGCTATCAGGGGCTGATCACGGCCGTCGAACTCAGGCTGACCATGATGGGGGCGGATGCCTCAGCCCTCGGTTCCCCCGTCGCCTACGGCCAGCTCGCCGCCGCCCTCGGGGTCGACGTCGGCACGAGGGTGCCGCTCGGCGATGCGCGTGAGGCCGTGCTCGCACTGCGCCGCTCGAAGGGCATGGTGCTCGACCCGCTCGACGCCGACACCTTCAGTGCAGGCTCCTTCTTCACGAACCCGATCGTTCCCGAGGCGTTCGCGCGCAGCCTCCCGGGCGACGCGCCCCGCTGGCCCGTGGCCGATCAACCCGATGAGGGCCCCGTGCTCGTGAAGCTCAGCGCCGCCTGGCTGATCGAGCACAGCGGAATCGGCCGCGGCTTCGCGCTGCCGGGCTCCCGAGCTGCGGTCTCCGGCAAGCACACCCTCGCGCTCACGAATCGCGGGGGAGCGACGGCGGCCGAGATCGTCCAGCTCGCCACCTTCATTCAGGCGCGGGTCTCGAGCGACTTCGGCATCAACCTGCAGCCCGAGCCCGTCATCCTCTAGAGCGCGTGGCGGCCTTCAGCCCCTGGCTTAGGCCGATCAGCAGCAGCAGAGCGCCGAGGGCCAGCGCCCCGACGATCGCCCATCCGCCGTCGTCGAGCGACAGGATCCAGTTGCGGAACGCGGCGCGCCGGTCCGGCTCGAGCAGAGTCCAGACGGTGCACCAGCCGCCGGCGGCGAAGACCAGGCCCCAGATGATTCCGGCCCAGCGCACGCGGGGCGTGGTTCGCAGGGGGCGCTGCTGCTGCCGCCCGGCCAGCCAGGCCGGCTCGGCTTCGGGCAACGGTGCCGTGGCGCCGGTTTCCCCGGCATCCGTCTCTGCCGTGAACAGCTCGCCCAGCTTGTCGGTCTGCTCTGCGTTCTTCTCGTCGCTCATGTCTCTGTTCCTCAGTCGAGATAGCCGTGGCCGCTGTTCGGGCGCTCGCCGCCCTGGTAGATGTAGATGCCGCCGTGCCCCTGCCTGATGTCGACGACGAGGTCGGCCGTGCCGCCGTGCGTGTTGTCCCAGCTGCGCGTGACGGCCGCGCGGCTGTCCGGGGAGCTCGCCCGCAGCTCGCCCTGCTGCGCCATGATGCCGTCACGGCGCTCATAGCTGTGCACGTCCGAGTCCGTGCTGGTCACCTCGACCCGCGCCTTCACGCCGTCGCCGAGGTAGACGGCGACCGCTCCGAACGTCTGGTCGATCTCGATCTCGCGCGTGCCGCTCGCGTCCAGGTCTCCGGCGGCCGCGTCGATCTCGACCTGACCGGCGAACTGGGTGAAGCTCACGTCGCGGTCGGCGCGCAACTGGGTGTATCCGACGGGCGCGTCGTGCACGGGCCAGCCGAAGGAGCCGAGGCCGATGATGAGCGTCACGATGGCGAAGAACGCGAGCGCGCCGCTGCGGCGCCGTGCGGCGCCGGCCACCACCATGCCCAGGCCGATGACCGCGAGCGCCACGGCCATGCCGATCGGCGCCGCGTACCGTGCGAGGTCCGAGTCCCCGGCCGCCACGATGCCCGCGATGCCCCCGCCGATCAGCGCAACCCCGAGCACGAGCGCGACCAGCCAGCCCGCGGCGCGCGGGTTCGCGGCGCGGCGCGCAAGCCGCTTCTGCTCGAGCTGCGCGACGAGCTCCTGCGACCTCGCGCGCACTTCTGCGCTGCGCACGTCGCGCGCCGAGCGCAGCTGTGCACGCTGCTGTTCCTGCCAGGCGCGATGCTGCTCGCGCCAGGCGGCGTAGCGCTCGCGCCACTCGGTCACGTCGTCTTTGGGCGCGCCCGCACCGGGCGCGGCAGGAGCCGCCGGAGGCTCGTCCTGACTCGGCTGAGCGGATGCCTGCGCCGACGGCGTCTCCGCCGTGGGCGGGGCGCTGCGCTGCGCCTGCTGCTCCTGCTGCGCCTGTTGCGCCTGCTGCCCGTGGTGCGCCTGGGATGGCCGGGTCCAGTTCGGGCGCTCGCCGCGAGGCGTGTTGCGCACCCTGCCGACGAGCCACACGACGAACCACACGATGGCGCCGATGATGGCGAGGTTCCACAGGACGCGCAGCACGACGGCCGGGGCCGCGATCCACCATGCGGAGTCGGAGAGGTTGTCGCCGACCCACCACACCCCGTGCGAGAACGGAATGAAGGTGAGCACCACAAGGATGCCGATCGCGATCAGCGGCGCGTCGAACACGCCGCGCAGCATCCGCTCGAGGTGGATCTCGCCGTGCGTGTCCGGCAGCAGCAGCCAGGCCGCCGCGTAGAAGAAGAGGGCCGGCCCGCCGAGAATGGCGACGACGACCGCGACGCCGCGCACGATCAGGGGGTCCAGGCCGGTGCGCAGGGCGATGCCGCCGCACACGCCGCCGATCCACCCGTCGGCGCGCACCACGCCGAGGCCGCGCAGCCAGGCGAAGAATCGGTTGGATTCGGGCCGCTCGGCGTTCGGCGGCGGGGTCGGGGTCGAGGTCTGGTTCGTCACACTTCGATGGTCCCGCCGGGAAGTCCCCGTGACCATGCGGGACTGCCCTGACCGCACCCTGAAATACGCGCCGCACGCGGCTCAGGGTGCGTTCCGCAATGGTTTGATTCCTGCATGAGCTCGATTCCCGCCCCGCGCCGCGTGCCATTGCTGCGCCCGCGCGATTGCGTGGTCGGCGGGGTCAGCGTCGGCCTGTCGCGTCACCTCGGCTGGTCGGTCGCGGCGGTGCGCTGGCTCTTCGTCGCGACGAGCCTGCTCGGTGGAGCGGGCGTCCTCTTCTATGCCTGGCTGTGGGCGACGGTGCCCGTCGAGGACCCGGTGGCGGATGCCGGTGCCGCGGCGCCTCCCGTGAGGCACCGCATCCCTCTGCGCTGGGTCGGGGTGGTCGCCTGCCTCGTCGCCGCCCTCGTCCTGCTGCTCGTCTGGGAACGTGCAGGCGGGGTCGTCTCCGGCCTCCTCTTCACCCTCGCCGTGCTCCTCGCGGCGGTCGGCGTCTTCGGGCCGTGGGCGATCCGGCTCTGGCAGGAGCTCATGGCCGAGCGCACGAAGCGCGTCCGCGAAGAGGAGCGCGCAGAGATGGCCGCTCACCTGCACGACTCCGTGCTGCAGACGCTCGCCCTGATCCAGAACCGTGCGGGTGCGTCGAGCGAGGTCGCGCGCATCGCCCGCGCTCAGGAGCGCGAGCTGCGCGAGTGGCTCTACGCCGGCGTCGGCACCGCAGACAGCGACCTCGCCACCGACCTCAAGGACTACGCCGCCGCCCTCGAGCTCGATTACCCCGTGCGCTTCGACGTGGTCGCGGTCGGGCAGAGCACCGAGCGCTCGAGCGGCGAGCTCGCGGCGGCGTGCCGCGAGGCGATGCTGAACGCCGCGCGCCACGCCGGCGGCGACGTGTCGGTCTACATCGAGGGCTCCGAGTCCGGCGCCGACGTCTTCGTCCGCGACCGCGGCCCGGGTTTCGAGCCCGCGCAGGTTCCGGAGCACCGCCTCGGGGTGCGAGAGTCGATCATCGGCCGCATGCGCCGCGCGGGCGGCTCCGCCGTCGTCGGCCCGGGCGCGGGCGGTGTGGGCACGGAAGTGCACCTGCACTTCGACGGGCAACGAAGGGACGAGACGTGAGCGAGCCGGTCACCGTCGTGGTCGTCGACGACCATTCGATCTTCCGCTCCGGTCTGCGCGCCGACCTCGACGACCGCGTGCGCGTCATCGGCGAGGCGGGCGACGTCGACGGCGCCGTTCTCGCGGTGAGCGAGCACCAGCCCCAGGTCGTCCTGCTCGACGTCCACCTCCCCGGCGGCGCAGGCGGGGGCGGCGCAGAGGTGATCCGCAGGGCGGCCCCGGCGGCGCCGGCCACGCGCTTCCTCGCGCTGAGCGTCAGCGACTCCGCCGAAGACGTGGTCGGCGTCATCCGGGCCGGCGCGCGCGGCTACATCACGAAGGGCAGTTCCGGCGCCGAGGTGAGTGCCGCGGTCGTCACCGTCGCCGGTGGGGATGCCGTCTTCTCCCCGCGTCTTGCAGGGTTCGTGCTCGACGCCTTCGGCGCCGCAGCCGGCGAGCAGGCGCAGACCGACGAAGAGCTCGACCGGCTCTCCGCGCGCGAGCGCGAGGTCATGCGGCTCATCGCTCGGGGCTACTCCTATAAAGAGGTCGCTGCAGAGCTGTTCATCTCGATCAAGACCGTCGAGACCCACGTCTCCGCCGTGCTGCGCAAGCTCCAGCTGTCTTCGCGGCACGAGCTGACGGCGTGGGCGCTCGAGCGCAGGCTGCTGTGAGGCACTGGTCGTTTTGCGCCCCCCTCATGCCTCGCCTAAACTGTCCGAGGTAGTTGAAATCTGCCAAGCTTTCCCGTGCCCGAATTCATGATCATCCCGGTCGTGCGTTCTCGGTCTGGAAGAGAGATTTCAGCCCATAGGGCGGTGGCTCAATTGGTAGAGCAGCGGTCTCCAAAACCGCAGGTTGCAGGTTCGAGTCCTGTCCGCCCTGCAAGCCGGCGCTGATGTGTCGGCCCGTGAAAGGTGAGCTGAGTGGCCCGAAAAGTCATCGACGAGCCCAGCGAGGACGTCGTAGCGATTGCGAAGAGACAGCGCGCTGAGCGCCGCAACCCCTTCGCGCGCCTCGCTCTGTTCTTCCGTCAGGTCGTGGGCGAGCTCCGCAAGGTGGTCACCCCGACGCGGGGCGAGCTGTTCAGCTACACCGGCGTGGTGCTGATCTTCGTGATCATCATGATGGCGCTGGTGTTCGGCCTCGACCAGCTGTTCGGCTGGCTCGTGCTGCTGGCCTTCGGTTCCGGTACCGGTTCCTGATCACGGGTCAGACGGTCTGTCGCTGGTGCGTGCAGGCCGAGTAACAGAAATGGATTGGTGAGCAGTGGCTAAGAGTGAGCGCGAAGACGTCGATTGGGCGACCGCCGCAGAGCAGTCGGCTGAAGACGACGAGGCGCAGACGGGCAGCATCAACGCGGTCGACGAGGCCGATGTGGATGCCGCCGAGCACGGTGCCCTGCACGTGAGTGGTGCTGACGGCGACGGCGTTGACCTCGACGCAGTGCTCGATGCGATCGCCGAGGCCTCCGACCCCGAGGCCGACGAGGTCGTCGACGAGGCTCTCGAGGTTCCCACCTCGGAAGACGCTGAGGCCGTCGTCAACGCGCTTGAGGACGCCGACGAGGAAGCCGAGGCCGAGGCCGAGGTCGACCCGTACGAGGCGTTCAAGACCGAGCTGCGCATGAAGCCCGGCAAGTGGTACGTCATCCACTCGTACGCCGGCTTCGAGCGTCGGGTGAAGTCGAACCTCGAGAACCGCATCCAGTCGATGGACATGCAGGACTATATCTTCCAGATCGAGGTCCCGATGGAAGACGTGGTCGAGATCAAGAACGGCCAGCGGAAGATGGTCACCCGTGTGCGCATCCCCGGCTACGTCCTCGTTCGCATGGACCTCAACGAAGACAGCTGGTCGGTCGTGCGGCACACGCCCGGTGTGACCGGATTCGTCGGCAACGCGCACAACCCGACGCCGCTGCGCTTCAACGAGGCGTTCGACATGCTGAAGAGCCTTGTCCAGGTCGAGGCGGCTCCGGCCGGTCGCGCGGGGGCCAAGGGCCAGAAGGCCGCAGCCCGCGCCATCCCCGCCGAGGTCGATTTCGAGATCGGCGAGACGATCACCATCAAGGAGGGCTCGTTCGCGGGCCTGCCCGGCTCCATCAGCGAGATCAACACCCAGAGCGGCAAGCTCACGGTGCTCGTCTCGCTGTTCGAGCGCGAGACCCCGGTCGAGCTCAGCTTCGACCAGGTCACCAAGCTGTAAGAGGCGTCCAGCTTCTTCGTCTAAGATTCCACGGTCCACCGCCGGCGTCCGCCGCGCGGGAGAGCGCGCGCTCCATCGCCTGATGGCCAGCGCACTCGAACAGAAAGAAGGAAACCAATGGCTCCCAAGAAGAAGGTCACTGGTCTGATCAAGCTTCAGATCAAGGCCGGCGCCGCGAACCCTGCTCCGCCTATCGGCCCCGCGCTGGGTCAGCACGGCGTGAACATCATGGAGTTCTGCAAGGCGTACAACGCCGCCACCGAGGCGCAGCGCGGCAACGTCATCCCGGTCGAGATCACCGTCTACGAGGACCGCTCGTTCACGTTCGTCCTCAAGACCCCGCCCGCCGCTGAGCTGATCAAGAAGGCCGCAGGCGTGCAGAAGGGCTCGGGCGTTCCGCACACCAACAAGGTGGGCAAGATCACCCGCGAGCAGGTCCGTGCCATCGCGCAGGAGAAGCTCGTCGACCTGAACGCGAACGACCTCGACGCCGCCGAGAAGATCATCGCCGGCACTGCCCGCTCCATGGGCATCACCGTCGACGCGTAACCCCTCACACACTTTCGTGGCAGCGCCGGCCAGGCGCGACGACCACCCTCTCTCAAGGAGAACCAGACATGGCACAGAAGTCCAAGGCCTATCGGGCCGCGGCCGAGAAGATCGAGGCCGGCAAGTTCTACACGCCGGTCGAAGCCGTCAACCTCGCGAAGGAGACCGGCTCGGCCAAGTTCAACTCGACCGTCGAGGTCGCGCTCAAGCTGGGCGTCGACCCTCGTAAGGCCGACCAGATGGTGCGTGGCACCGTCATCCTGCCGCACGGCACGGGCAAGACGGCACGTGTCATCGTCTTCGCGACGGGCCCCGCGGCAGAAGCAGCTCTGGCCGCCGGCGCCGACGAGGTCGGCGGCGACGAGCTCATCGAGAAGGTCGCCGGTGGTTACACGGCGTTCGATTCGGCGGTCGCGACCCCCGAGCTCATGGGCAAGGTCGGTCGCCTGGGCAAGGTGCTCGGCCCCCGTGGCCTCATGCCGAACCCGAAGACCGGAACCGTGACCCCCAACCCGGCCAAGGCCGTCGAAGAGATCAAGGGCGGCAAGATCGAGTTCCGCGTCGACAAGCACGCCAACGTGCACTTCGTCGTGGGCAAGGCCGGCTTCACCGCCGATCAGCTCGCCGACAACTTCAAGGCTGCCGTCGATGAGGTCCAGCGCCTCAAGCCGGCATCGGCCAAGGGCCGCTACATCCAGAAGGGCGCCGTCTCGACGACCTTCGGTCCCGGCATCCCGCTCGACGTCAACGCTCTGTAAGCGAACCGCGCCTTCAGAAAGGCCCGCCACTCGGCGGGCCTTTCGTCATATTGCGGCGGGCAGGCTCTCGACCGACACATGCTTGTATGCGACAAATGTCTGTGCGGTACGCGCCTTGCCGGCGTCGGGTCTGCGCGGCGGCCGGGATGCTTGTCGCGATGGCGCTCGGCATCGGCGGCTGCTCTCAGGCCTCACCGGTGGCCGAACCCGTGCAGGCTCCCGCTGCGCAGCGTGCCGAGGCACCCCAAGGGACGGACTCGTATGCATTCGCCTTCGGTGCCGGGCCGGTCGCGGTCGATCTGTTCACCGACGCCGCCTGACCCTATTGCCGCCACTTCGACGAGGCCACCCGCGAGCGTCTCGCCGCGCTCATCGCCGACGACGAGATCACCTTCCGGCTGCACCCGGTGAACTACGTCAGCGGCAAGCACGGTGACGTCACCGGGTTCTCGACGCGAGCGATGAACCTGCTGGCCGCGATCGCCGACAGCGGGCAGGTCGACAGGGTCCCCGCGGTCTATGGCGCGATCCTCGAAGCGCAGCCGCGTGATGCGGCGGGTCCTGCGCCCACTGACTTCGCGCTGCTCGAGATCGCGAGCACGCAGGGCGTGCGCCTGTCGGCCGAGCTCAGGGATGCCGTCGAGTCCGGGCGCTGGAATGAGTTGGTCCAGCGCGCCAACGACGCCGCGAGCTCCCGCACGCTCGGTCGAACGGGCACCCCGCTCCGGTACGTGCCGACGGTGCTCGTCGAGGGGCGGCAGTTCGAGGTCCGTGACGACGGAACCGATGTGGCCCGGCTGGAGGCCGCGATCAGGCAGTCGGACTAGGCCGCAGGTCGAGCTCGCCTGACTGCGTCAGGGGCCGGCTGGGCGGGAGCTTCCGCGCAAATCCGCGCGACACGCCCGGGCTGCAGGCGCGATTTGTGGCCCTCTCGACCGGGCTCCTAAAGTAATACTCATCACCCCAAAGGTGCGGCTGAGCTGCTCAGCTCGCCGGCCTCAAGCGGAGATGATCTTCAAGCTTCCAAGAGCCCGCACCGATTTGGTGCGAGAGCCGCGGGCTTGCTAAGATAGACAAGTTGCCCCGGAGCGAATCCGGCCGGATTCCGGTCGGCTGAATCCGGGTGCGTACGGTCCTTGAGAACTCAACAGCGTGCACATTGTCAATGCCAATTTCCCTGGCAC